>JALWDJ010000059.1 GCA_027014605.1 Campylobacteraceae bacterium | reverse complement strand
GATAATCAAAAATGGTAAAGTATTAAATAAAAAAATTCAATCAGTATCTATTAAAATGAGAAACAAGGAGATTTATCTATCCTTCTCTTATGTTAATGAGGATATATTAAATAGTGAAGAAGCTCATATTATACAACTAATTCATTATATTGAAGAGAAAGGTATAAAAAATGGAATTGAGATTATATTTATCAACGAAGCTTATACTTCTAAAACATCTTGTGTTAATGGAGATGTTTTAGCAGTGCAAACTAAATCAAAAAACAATCAAAACCCCACAGCTAATGAGTTTAAAGGCACTCGTGCTAAAAGGGGATTGTTTAGAGATATTGTGCTAAATAAAATCTGGAATGCAGACCTTAATGGAGCAGTAAATCACATCAAAATAGCTTTTAATAGTTGTTTTAAGTGGTTAAAAGATGCTCTTTTCAAGTTGTGTAATCCAAAAATAGTAAAAAGTGCTAACGAGTTCCTTCTATTAAATAGAAATCTTCAATATGAGATTAATAGTGTCTCTGTGTGAAGTGGAATAGTGATGCAGGTAAAGAGTGGCTATCAAGTGCTACTCAAACGATAAAGTAAAGATTTACAGATTTTTTAATACTATTTTGAAGATTTTTGTAGGTTTTTCTTATCGGAAATAAAATGTTAAAACAACAATCTTCAAAATCAATGTTAATAGTTATAACTATATTTTTAACTTTTATAGATAAGGAGGAGTAGCAAGTGATACTATTAAATTAGAAGTTGTATATTATAATCCATTACCATTTTAAAAATCTACCTTAATAAAAAGGTAGATTATTGTTAAAATGGTAGAGGATTACCTGAATCACCAGAATTATTATTATTTTCACTCGAGTTACCATCTGATGTTGGTGTTGGTGTAGCTGTAGCTGTTGGTGTAGCTGTAGCTGTTGGTGTAGCTGTCACTGTCGGTGTAGATGTTGGCTTACTTGATGATATCTTTTTCCCACTACTTCCACAACCAATTAACAATAGTGCCACAAATGAAGTGGCAATGAATATTATTAAATTTCTTTTCATAACTATACTCCTTTTCTACTTATTAGTTGCAGAGTAAATCCAGTTAATCTGTGCTTCTTTATTTATATCTTCACTAACCATCTCCGTAATAATTGCTGGAAGACCTCCTTTATTAGGATTAATTATTATATCTGCATATCCATTTACTCTATTAAATTTAAAATCTTCTTGATTTGCATTTTTTGCTAATACATCATAAGGTAATGGAGCCATTTCAGGCTGGTATAATTTACCCTCTTTAGCATTTGCAGGAGAAGTAATAGTGACTAATTTTATACCTTTTATATCTACATTTTCATCTTCATCATAGAATGTCATACCAAGAGAAAACTCTCCCCAATTATGTTTATCTAGTTCCTTATCAATTTTATCCCAATATATATCTCCTTTATCAGCCATAGCTAAGGCTCTTTTCATTGGTTGAGTTACAATTAAGACAGATCTATCATTATTCGTATTATGTTTATTAAAGGAGAAGTAACCATGCTTAACTACCATATCTTCTGCATCTTTAGCAATTCCAGTTGTATTATAGTCTGCATAACCGTCACCATCTGTATCTTTAGTAATTCTTCTATCTTGGATGGAAGCATATTCACCTGGTGCCCATAACATCATTTGACTATTATCTTCATCAAGATGTTTTTTCTCATCTGGATCATAATACTTTTCTACTGTATAGTTTTCTATAGCTTTTGCTTTAAGTAATAGACTTCTTGGATCACTACCACCCCTACTCATAGATACTTCTCCAAATAAAATATCTGATTCAGGAGAAGTAAAATGTGTAGTATTCCCATCACCATTATCACAACTAGCACTTACATTAGGAGCAGTTATATTTAACTCTGTTGCAGTACCATTTCTTGCTGTTCCATATACACTAAATATTTTTGTCCAATTTGAACCTCTACATAATCCTAATGCTTTATAATAGGCTTTATACAATACAGAATGATTTTTTTCAGAAGTTGTATGATAATAATCATGACCATTCTTATCTTCTTCAGTTTGAGCCATAACATAAACTATTACATAACCTGAATTATTTGAATTAGAATTAAAATTATCAATAGGAATAGAAGATATTATAAAATCACCATCAACTCCATTTGTATCACTATCATCAAGATTTGCTTGTACATCACTACTAATAAATTTCCCTGTTCTATCATATGCTACAGGTTCAGCTTTAGAAGTATTTAATGTATCATCTAATCCTGCCATAATAGAACCATCTCTAGTAGTTATAATAACTTGACCATCTTTTTCTTTTATTTTAAAACTAGCAACATCATGTGAAGATAGATATAAGTTAAAGTCTTTTAATTCATGAGAATCAACAGCATCATATAGAACTGCCTTAGCTACAACAGATACATCTTTAGTATTTCTTACTGTAATTTTAGTCTCCCAACCATCTTTAGCTTTAAATGCTGGATAGATTAATGTATCTCCTCTATCATTTGAGCTTAATTTCATAGGTTTAGTTGCAGTAACAATATTTGCATCAGTATATGTTGCATTCTGAGGCTTTGCAACATTAGTTATAATTGTAGCACTTGTAGCACTATTTGCATCATTTGATTTTACCACCATATCAAAAGACATAGCTCCTGAAGAGAGAACGGCTACTGCAGCAACTGCAGATAACATCTTATTTTTTTTATACATAGTAACATCTCCTTTGTGTTATGTTTGTGTGTTGTGTTGTATGTATATGACATTATGTAACTAATATGGTTTATATTTTACAATTAGTCAACAAAACATATTTGTCATGGAGTTATTTTACATGATATAATCTTAAGTAAAGGTTAGTCCTTATATAAAAAAAGATGTAAATTAGATAAATATATATCTAATTTATTTTATTTATTAATTTAATAAAAACTCAATTTTGATATAATCCTAAATCAACTCTTAGAGTCACCAAAACTAGCACAAAACAGACAATCCACTAGCTGTAACTATAATTAATTATAAAAAAAAATTATAGTTAGGCAACCCTGTAATAGTTTTCAAGAATATATTTTATAGATTCTTTTTT
>JALWDJ010000058.1 GCA_027014605.1 Campylobacteraceae bacterium | reverse complement strand
TCTCTGTGTGAAGTGGAATAGTGATGCAGGTAAAGAGTGGCTATCAAGTGCCATTCAAACGATAAAGTAAAGATTTACAGATTTTTTAATACTATTTTGGAGATTTTTGTAGGTTTTTCTTGTCGGCGTTCACAGTTTGCTTATAAAAAAGTAAAAGAAGCTATTGAGAAATATCCAAATGTAAAAGATGATAAAACTAATAAATTAGTGCCAAGTAAACAGCAAAAAGAGTATAAAGGTTATGTTAAAAAAATTCCTATGATGATTTTAAATAATGGATTGGGGGCTACATTTGCTTTTATTTGTTCTAAAAAAACAAAAAATGAATCTTATGATTTGATTTATAGTCAGATAAATGAATGGTTAAATAAAAATTATAAAAATGGTCAATGCAATAAAGAAAATGAGTGTTATAAAGATAAAAATATAGATTGTCAAAAAGTAGATTTAGTTGAGTGGATTATCAGTTGAAAAACAACGCAAAAATCACAATAAAATAGCCAATAAAAATAAAAAAAATATTTAAAAAATTAAGATATACACAATAAAAAATATTATATAATACAGATGTCTATTAAAAAAGAAATAACATAATCAGCGAAATCCAAGCTTTTATGGGATTTACTATAAATTAGGACAAAAATTACAAAAAGGTAGCTTAGACCTTAATCATGACCTTAGTCTTTGTGATTTTGGCGATTTAAACTAAGAGTTGAAGAGACAGAGTTTAAGTTTTTTATCACTTCAAAAGAGAGTTTAGAGAGTTTTAAAATAAAAGATAAATCTATTGAGGAGTGGTTTAAAAAGGCTTTGCAAAATCATGGTATAGGTGGTAAGAGTGCTGTAGGGTATGGATATTTTTCCTAGTTAAATAACTAAAAATTAAAAACACCATATTTTTTTCTATGGTGCTTAGATTAATTAACTCTATTTGGATAGAGCTTTTTTTGATGCCTCTACTACTTTTGCAAAACTCTCAGGAGCATTCATAGCCATGTCAGCTAATATCTTTCTATCTAACTCTATATTTGCAACTTTCAAGCCATACATAAATGTTGAATAGTTCATATCATGAAGTCTAGCACCTGCATTAATTCGTATAATCCAGAGTCTTCTAAAATCTCTTTTTCTCTGTCTTCTATCTCTATAGGCATATACCATTGAGCGTTCAAGTTGCTCTTTTGCCTTTCTAAAGTGTTTTCTTCTTCCACTATAGAAACCTCTAGCCTGTTTTAAAAGCTTTTTATGTCTTCTTCTTCTTACTGTTCCTGTTTTTACTCTCATATTTTTCCTTTACCATCTCTTTTTAAGAATAGGTGTCAAGTATTTTACTTGAACTTGTCCTAAATATTATAAATTAATTTTAGGAGTAGCTTGTTTTGAACTATTTAATTAAATTTAAACAATCATCTCTCTAATATTAGAGGCATCTGCTTTAGATACATATCTTGCTTTTCTATTTGCACGATGATGTGCACCATCAACTTTAGTTAAGATATGACTTCTAAAAGCAGTTCCTCTCTTTATTTTACCACTTTTTTTAACTTTAAAACGCTTTACAGCACCTTTAATGCTTTTCATTTTTGGCATATTTTATCCTTGAATAGAGTAATCTCATAGAGAATGAGTCGCGTATTATATCTAAATTAATTTAAAGTTTTATTATATAATATTTTTAAACAAAAAAAAATATTATACTATCTATTTTTTTTAAATAATTAAAAAAATTATAACTATAGATTTATATTAGTTAAGAATAATCAACTTACTAAGCTACTATTGGTTATTATTGTCATATAAAAAAATAAATTCTGAAAGGGGAACAATATGGCATTTTTTAGAAAAAACGAAAGAAAAGAAGATATATCTCAAAAGGAGGCTGAAGTTATTCAAAAAGTACAACCAAAACCAAGACCTAAACCAAAACCAAGAACAGAAACAATTATATCAAAAGGTATTAAGGTTGAAGGTAATATTAGTGGTAGCGATTTTGTTCAAATTAACGGAATGTTAGAGGGCAATATTATAATATCAAATGTTACAATAGGACCAAGTGGTATTGTAAAAGGTACTATAAAAGCAGAAAATGTCTCAATAGAGGGTGAACTTAAAGGACAGGTAGAGTGTGAAGATATAGAGATAAAGAGAACAGGTAGAGTATCTAATAAAATAGAGTGTGTTAATCTACTTATTAGTGGTGCAGTAATTGGTGATATAAAAGCTCAAAATATGATTACAATATCTAAAGAGGGTAAAGTTAAAGCAGAAAATATCCAGAGTAAAAAAGTTATAATTCATGGTACAGTAGATGGAAAAGTCCATGGAGAAAATATTATTGAAGTAGGACATGATGGTAAAGTTACAACAGAGAGATTAGAGAGTCAAAAAGTTGTCGTTAATGGAAAAATAGATGGGAAAATTACAGCATCTCAACTATTAGAAGTTGGTAGAAATGGATTTGTTCAAGGAGAAATTACTGTTAAAAATATTAAAACTGAAGAGGGTGGACGAGTTATTGGAACAATGGTAACTTATGAAGAGACAAAACCTAAACAGTTAGCACCAAATGATAACAATAATAATTTAGATACAGAAGTTATAGATATAGAACCAGCTTAATTTTTAATATTCTCTTCTTTGAAGAGATAACCCCATTTATAGAAAGCTTTTATACTATTTTTGCTAAAATTCCAAGATTATTATGAAAAAAGGATTGTAATGAACATTACAGCAGTAAAGAGTGATACAGCAAATATCTTAATAACGGCAAAAATAGATAATGCTACAATTGAAAAAAATATAAATAAAATAGCTAAAAAACTTGCAAAAACTCAACAGGTAGATGGTTTTAGAAAAGGTAAAGTACCTGTTAAGATTATAAAAAAAATGTATGGTAAAAAACTTCAACAAGAAGCAGAGAGTGATATTATTGGAGAAATTATAGAATATGCAAAAAAAGAGCTTGATATAAAAAATGAAGATATTATTGGAGAGCCTGTATTTAAAAAATATGAAAAAAATAGTGATGGTATTATAGATGTTGAAATAACTCTATCTATTAAACCAACTATTCAACTAGAAGGTTATGAAGAGTTAGCAAAAGATATTAGTTATGAAGAGCCAAAAGTAGATAATAATGAAATAGAAGAGAGAATAGAGTTAATAGTTGAACAAAACTCTCCTTACAAAAAGATAAAAGAGGATAGAGCATTACAAAATGGTGACCAAGCAGTATTTGATTTTGTTGGAAAAATAGACGAAAAAGAATTTGATGGTGGTAGTGCTGAAAAATTCGAATTAATTATAGGTTCAGGTCAATTTATAAATGGATTTGAAGAGCAGATGATTGGCATGAAAATGGGTGAGACAAAAGATATTAATGTAAAATTCCCTAAAGATTATCAATCTAAAGAGTTAGCTGGAAAAGATGCTGTTTTTACAATCACACTACATACAATTAAAGCAAAAGGTGATGCTAAATTAGATGAGGATATGGTTAAAAGACTACTTCCAGGTGATGAGAGTGCTACTGTAGAGACAATAAAAGAGCAAATTAAAGATGAGATTAAATCTGAAAAATTATTAAAACTATATAATGAGGAGCTTAAACCAAAACTTGTTGAAGCATTAGTTGAGAAATATGAATTTGATTTACCAAATAATATTTTAGAACAAGAGATTGATGCACAAGTTAATCAAAAAGCTCAAACAATGAGTGAGGATGAGTTAAATGAGTATAAAGGAAATGAAGAAAAAATTAATGAACTTAGAGAGTCTGTTAGAGAAGACGCTAAAAATTCTGTAAAAGCTACATTTTTAGTTGATGCATTAGCTAAAAAAGAGAATATTACAGTTAGTGACCAAGAGGTAACAGAAGTTATATATTATGAAGCTATAAGAGCAAATCATGACATTGAAGAGCTTATAAAATATTATAAAGAAAATAATCTATTTCCAGCCATTAAAATGGGCTTGATTGAAGATAAACTATTTCAGAAAATATTAGGATTAAATAAATAATATGAGTTATATTCCTTATGTTGTAGAACAAACAGGTAGAGGTGAGAGAAGTTATGATATATATTCAAGACTTCTAAAAGATAGAATTATTATGTTAAGTGGTGAAGTTAATGACCAAGTAGCATCTACTATTGTAGCACAACTTCTATTTTTAGAGGCACAAGATCCAGATAAAGATATATATTTCTACATAAATTCACCTGGTGGTGTAATAACCTCAGGATTATCAATGTATGATACAATGAACTATATTAAGCCAGACGTTGTGACAATATGTATTGGTCAAGCTGCATCAATGGGTGCTTTTTTACTCTCTTCTGGTACTAAGGGAAAAAGATATGCACTTCCAAATGCACGAATTATGATACATCAGCCATCAGGTGGAGCTCAAGGACAATCTACTGATATTCAAATTCAAGCACAAGAGATACAGAGATTAAAAGATACTCTAAATAGAATAATGGCAAAAAATTGCGGTAAAACCCCAGAAGAGTTAGAAAGAGATACAGAGCGAGATAACTTTATGTCTTCACAAGAGGCATTAGAGTATGGATTAATAGATAAAGTTCTTGAGAAGAGTATTAAAGATTAGGATTTTATAATGATTCGTGATATAGTTATCTATCCCGATAAGAGATTAAAGCTAATATCAAAAGAGGTTACCTCTTTTGATAATGAATTACATACTCTCTTAGATGATATGTATGATACTATGATTAGTAAAAAAGGTGTAGGTTTAGCTAGTATTCAGGTAGGTATCCCTAAAAGAGTACTTATCATCAATCTTCCAATAGAAAATAAAAATGGAGAAGATGAACAACCCAAAGAGAATACTTTAGAAATTATTAATCCTATAATAATAAAAAAATCTGGTAAAGAGAAACATCAAGAGGGTTGCTTAAGTGTTCCTGGTATCTATGAGGATATTGAGAGAGCAAAGTATGTCTATATTGAGTATCAAGACCGTTATGGAAAAAAATGTAAAATAGAAAATAATGATTTTTTAGCTGTAGCAATTCAACATGAAATAGACCATCTTGATGGAAAGGTTTTTATAGAAAAACTCTCTTTTATTAAACGAAAAAAGTTTGAAAAAGAGTGGAAAAAGAGAAGAAAAAATACTCTTTAACAATAGTAATATGAGAGTAGCAAGTGTAGATGTGGGACTAAAACGAATAGGTTTAGCTCTATGTTTAGATAAAAAAATTATATTTCCTCAAAATGCAATTATAAGAAAAAATCGTAAACAGACATCAAGAGATTTACAAAACTTTTTAAATGAGTGGGAGATAGATACTCTAATAGTAGGTTTACCAAAAGGCTCTAGTAGTCAAGATGAGATGGAGAGAAGAATAAAACATTTTATATCTCTACTTAATCTAAAAGATATAGATGTTATATATCAAAATGAAGAATACTCTTCAGTAGAGGCAAAAGAATTAACTAGAGGAGTTTTTCGACATAAAAAAGATGGAAAAATAGACTCTATTGCATCTAAAATAATATTAGAGAGATGGTTAAAAACCAAAATATAATAAAGCAAATACTTTAATATTATTAGAATTTATCTATTAAAGCTAAAATAGCCTCTTAAAAGCAAAACTATTTTTAAGTATTTTTTTTCTTAAAATGCTGAAATATAATTATTTAGTTACTGTTTTAATATACTCTTCTATAGAATTAATATAAAAAAATTAGATTAGTATTAATTATTTAAATGGAATAGTTTTATATAAGAGGTGTATTTTAATAATTTAAAATATTAGCTATTTTAATTTTTGAGCCATTTTAATATATATATGTAAAATTTCTAATGATGCTGGAGTTACTCCTGAAATCTCTGAAGCATTAAATAGAGTAGGTGGATTAATTTTAGTTAGTTTTTCTACTATTTCATTACTAAGTCCTGATACCTTACTAAAATCAAAATCTTTTGGAATTTTAACCTGTAACATATCTTTCATCTTATTAACTTGAAGTTGCTGTTTTGCAATGTAACGGCT
Organism: Campylobacteraceae bacterium; assembly: GCA_027014605.1. GTDB lineage: Bacteria > Campylobacterota > Campylobacteria > Campylobacterales > Sulfurovaceae > UBA1140. Next base: position 26,312 of record JALWDJ010000058.1, on the reverse strand, counting down.
ATATTTTGCCTCTATTAATATCTGCTCTATTATCTCACTACTATACTTTTTAAATGATGGAACTATAGTTAGAAGTTTCTCTTTTGTCATAGATGAACGAGCAAGTAAATCTATAAGATATATCTTATCATTAATTTTCTCTTCACCAATGCTTTTAAGTAGCTCTATAAACTCTTTTGTTGGTGTTGCAAAATTCTCTTTTAGATACTCTAAAGCCTCTTTAATATCTCTCTCTTTCTTCTCAACTTTTTCAATATAACTCTTATCTAATAGTCCAAACTCTTTGCCATATCTATAGAGTCTAATATCTGCATTATCCTCTCTTAAAAGAAGTCTATACTCAGAGCGACTTGTAAACATTCTATATGGCTCTTTTGTACCTTTTGTTACCAAATCATCTATTAAGACTCCAATATATGCCTCATGTCGTCCTAAAATAAATGGCTTTTTATCTTTAACTGCCAATCCTGCATTAATCCCTGCTACTAATCCTTGTGCAGCAGCCTCTTCATATCCTGTTGTTCCATTAACCTGACCTGCACAATATAGTCCATCTATCTTTTTTACCTCTAGGGTATGTTTTAACTCTGTTGGTTGGATAAAATCATACTCAATAGCATACCCATAACGGACAATTTTAGCACTCTCCATTCCTTTAACAGAGCGTATCATATCTAACTGCACATCAGTTGGCAAAGATGTACTCATACCGTTAATATAAAACTCATTAGCCTCTCTAGTTTGAGGCTCTATAAATATCTGGTGTCGTGGTCTATCTCTAAATCTATTTATCTTATCTTCTATACTAGGACAATATCTAGGGCCAGTTCCCGCTATCTGTCCTGAAAAGAGTGGTGCTCTATAGAAATTACTCTCTATAATATTGTGTGTAGTCTCATTTGTATATGTAATATGGCATGGGAGTTGAGTCGGATTAAAAGTCTCTCTATCTGTTCTAAATGAGAATGGTATTGGATTAATATCTCCATTTTGAGCCTCCATAACAGAGAAATCTATACTACCCCCCTCTATTCTTGCACAAGTACCTGTTTTAAGTCGTCCTATATCTAAACCCAAACCTCTTCTTAGGTAGTCTGCTAAATTAGTAGATGCAAACTCTCCTTGTCGTCCTGCCTGTTGTTGTTTCTCTCCAATATGTATAAGTCCATTTAAAAAAGTTCCAGATGCAATAATCACTTTAGAGGCTAAATATCTATTTCCAAGTTGTGTCTCAACTCCTAAGACTCGATTATCTTCTATAATAAGTGAGGTTACAATCTCCTGCTTAATATCTAAATTTGGACTATTTAATAGAACATTTCGCATATATATTCTATATCTATCCATATCAATTTGAGCTCTACTACCTCTAACAGCTGGACCTTTTGATTGATTTAAAATTCTAAATTGTAAACCTGTTGCATCAGTAGCTAAACCCATCTCTCCACCAATAGCATCAATCTCTTTTACTAAATGCCCTTTAGCTAAACCACCAATAGCTGGATTACAACTAGATGCTCCAATCTGCTCAGCTAATATAGTAACCATTAGAGTTTTTAATCCCATTCTAGCAGGTGCTAAACTAGCCTCAATTCCTGCATGTCCACCACCTATTACTATAATATCATAATTCATAAAAAAACTTTTTTTCTATTGAAAATTGGTGAAATTATAAAGTTTCACCTGCAAATGGTAGTAAAGCACTAGCCCAAGTTAAACCACCTCCAAAGGTATCTAATAGCATAAGTTCACCCTTTTTAAGTCGTCCTGCTTCATATATATCATTAATTGCCATAGGAATTGATGCTGCAGAGGTATTACCATACTTATCTACAGTTAAGACTACCTGCTCTTTTGTCATCTTTAAAGCACCACCCACAGCTTTAATTATCCGATAGTTTGCTTGATGTGGAACAAAGTGGGGAATATCTTTTGCATCTATATTATTATCTGCTAAAATCTCTTTTACATCTTTTGTAAGAGTCTTAACAGCCAATTTAAAGGTCTCATTCCCTTTCATCTGTACAAAATTTAAACCCTCATCTAATACTCTTTGAGATAGAGGATTTACAGCCCCTGGTGCTGGAGTTACCAAGAAGTCAGCATATCCCCCATCAGCACTAGCATGAATATCTATTATAGCCTCACTCTTATCTTTTGTAGCAGATATAACAGATGCACCAGCTCCATCTCCAAATAGAATACATGTGCTTCTATCTGTATAGTCAACAATAGAACTAAACTTCTCTGCACCAATAATTAAAACATGTCTCTTCATACCAGATTCTATAAACGCCTTTGCAACACTTAAAGCATATACAAATCCACTACAAGCAGCACTTATATCAAACGCTTGAACATTTTTAATCCCTAATTTATCAGCAATAATACATGCAGTTGATGGCATATTAAAATAGTCTGGTGTTACAGTAGCACAAACTATTAAATCTATATCTTCATTTTTTAATCCAGCTCTCTTAATAGCAATATCTGAGGCAATCTTAGCCATATCGCTAGTTACTTCATTATCTCTAGCTATACGCCTCTCTTTAATACCTGTACGCTTTAAAATCCATTCATCACTAGTATCAACCATCTTTTCTAAATCTGCATTGCTTAGTACCTTTGATGGAACATAAGCCCCTATTGAGTGAAATTTTGCATACATATTTTACCTTAAGCTTTATTTTTTAGAAGTAACTCTTCAATTGCAATATTAACTTTAGAGTCTTTAAATGCTATAGCTTGAAAAATAGCATTTTTAATAGCTTTCGCATTACTTTTTCCATGCGATATAATAGCACAACCATTTACTCCAAGTAAAGGTGCTCCACCATATTCTGCATAATCTACTTTATTTTTGAGTTTTCTAAACACTTTTTTCTTCATTAGTAATGCACCAATCTTAGCAGGAATTGATTTTCTTATTTCTGTTTTCATTAAATCAAAAATAGTAGATGCAACACCTTCACTAGCTTTTAGAGTAATATTTCCTGTAAATCCATCACATACAACTACATCAACAGAGCCGTTAAATATATCAGACCCCTCAACATTTCCTTTAAATCCAGGAACACGATTTTTAATAAGTTTAAATGCCTCTTTAGTTAGTGCATTTCCTTTACTATCTTCTTCACCATTAGCAAGTAGTCCAACAGATGGTTTTCGTAAACCTAAAACTCTTTGAGCATAAACTTCACCCATAATAGCAAACTCATATAAATTTCTAGGAGTACAATCTGTAACAGCTCCAACATCAAGTAGAAGTGTATTTGCTATGGGTGATAGACTAGGCATAATAGTAGCAAGTGCTGGTTTTGATATATCAGGAAGTCGTCCAATTCTAAGTGTTGCTAGTGCCATAGTAGCCCCACTATGTCCAGCAGAGACTACTCCATCAGCTTTTTTATCTCTAACAAGTTCAACAGCTTTATAGATAGATGAATCTTTTCTTTTAAGTGCCTGTGTTGCAGAGTCACTCATAGAGATTACATCTAAAGCTTCTACAATTTTTACCTTGTCTAAATAGTATTGTGGAAGATGATGAAATATCTGTTCTCTATCACCTACTAGTATTGGTAAAAAACTCTTCTCATCAAGAGCTTGAATTACACCTTCAATAATAGGTTCTGGGCCAAAATCACCCCCCATTGCATCTATGGCAATTTTTATCATAGAACTACTTTACTACGCTTTTTTATATTCACCAGTTGTTAAGTTCATATGGTGAGGCATTCTCCATGTTCCATCTTCATCTTTTACAGGTCTTGGAAGTGTTACTTTATAATGTGTTCTTCTCTTTGCTGCTCTTGTTTTACTTACTCGTCTCTTTGGTACTGCCATTTTTTATCCTTTATTTTTTATTTAGAACTCTTTTTCAAATTCATTTTTATCGTTTTTACATATATTACAGATATGATATGAGTTTTCTATGGAGGAGATTTCACTCTCAACAATAAAATTAAGGTCAATAACCCCATCTAAAAACTCAATTATATCTAAATCATCTTGTGTTTCAACTACCCTATTGGTTAGAGTTAAATTTAGAGGGAAATTAATATCTTTTATAAATCTATCTCCACATCTATCACAAATTAACTCTATATTGCCATTTAGATTGGCATCTAATTTAACTCTATCTCTACTATCTTTTATTAAATTGCCACTAAAAGAGATATTTTCAGAGTTTAGATTAAAATCTCGCTTACTATAGCCTATCTTATCAAAAACTATTTTCATAGTTTTGATTAGACAATCTCTCTTTGTGCAAAAAAGAACTCAATCTCTATTTTAGCATTCTCTAAAGAGTCACTTCCATGAACAGCATTAGCATCAATACTCTCTGCAAAATCTGCTCTAATTGTACCCTTTTGGGCATCTTTAGGATTAGTCGCACCCATAAGCTCTCTGTTTTTAGCTACTGCATTATCACCCTCTAATACGCTAACCACAACAGGTCCTGAAATCATAAATTCAACTAAATCATTAAAAAAAGGTCTATCTTTATGCACTGCATAGAAAGCTTTGGCATCTTCTCTACTTAGTTGAATTTTTTTAGTTACAGCAATTCTAAGTCCTGCATCTTCAAATCTTGTAAGAATTTTACCTATTACATTTTTTGCTACTGCATCAGGCTTAATAATTGATAATGTTTGTTCCATTGATATTTGCTCCATTATAGATAACATACTACTATCCATTTTAATTTAGAGTGGAATGGTATCTAAAATTTATTGAAAAAAAGCTTTTTATAAGATATGTTTTAATGGAATTTTATTTAATAAATCTTAATTTTCTAACTCACTTATGCAATTACAATTGATATATTTAATTTTAATTTTTTGAACAAAATATAATTGGTAATCCTATTCTATAATCTACGATTTGGGAGAGTTAGGTTCACTTATATAAAATAGAGTAAAATAAATGTGACACTCAAAGTGAGTGCCTTTGAAAGAAGAATTAATCTTCAACTACAGGTTGACCTTTTTCACCTCTATTTGGTGAGCAAGGCATACCATCTACACAATCATCCCATTGGATACAACCCTCTGTTGGACAAGCTTCAGCACATGCTGGAGTATCGAAGTGGTCAACACACTCAACACACTTATCTGGATAAACATAGTAAATCTCTTCACCAGTTGGGTTATCATCCTCATCTACAATAGCTTCTACTGGACATTCGTCAATACAAGCCGCACAATTAATACAAGTATCAGTAATAATTACTGCCATATTTTCTCCTAATTTTAAATTACTCCAAACTATAGCAAAAGATAATTAAATAACCCTTTAAATGTTTAATTTAACTAATATTTTTTTATATTTAGGTAGCTTTTTATCTCATCTATCTTATTAGTCTCTTCCCAAATAAAACCCATATTTTCCCTTCCGAAGTGTCCATATGAAGCAGTCTTTCTATATATTGGTTTTAATAAATCAAGTTCTCCAATAATTCCTAATGGAGTTAAATCAAAAATCTCTCTTATACATCTCTCTATCTCTAAATTATCAATACTACTTGTACCGTGTGTATTTACCATAATAGATATAGGTTTACTAACACCTATAGCATAAGCAATCTGAATTGTTAATTTCTCACTGACTCCTGCTTTTACAAGATTTTTAGCTATATATCTTGCCATATAACTACCACTTCTATCAACTTTAGTTGGATCTTTTCCAGAAAATGCTCCACCACCATGGGGACAACTCCCACCATAAGTATCAACTACAATTTTTCTGCCTGTCAATCCTGCATCTCCTTGAGGTCCACCTATAACAAATCTACCTGTAGGATTAATATGATAGGTTGTATCTTTTAGTAACTCTTTTGGAATAACCTCCTCTATAACTTCTGTAATAATAGAATCTCTTAGCATATTGCTAGATATATCTTGACTATGTTGAGCTGATACAATAACAGTATCTACAGATATAGGTTTTCCATCACTATATCTAACACTAACTTGTGCTTTTCCATCTGGTCTTAAAAATGGGGCTGTTCCATTTTTTCTCACCTCTGATAATTTTGATGTTAATTTATGAGCTAATGAGATTGGAAGTGGCATAAGCTCTGGAGTCTCACTACAAGCATATCCAAACATCATTCCTTGGTCACCTGCCCCAAGCTCTCCTGATATTTTATCTACACCCTGATTAATATCTATGCTCTGCTCTCCAATTGCATTAAGTATTCCTGCACTTCTATAATCAAATCCAAAACTAGCATCAGTATATCCAATCTCTCTAATAACCTCTCTAGCAATATCCTGCATAGGTGCATATATCTTAGTCTTAAGCTCTCCTGCAATTAGACATATTCCTGTAGTTAAAATAGTCTCACAAGCAACTCTTGCACTCTTATCTCTCTCTATAATATAGTCTAAAATGGCATCGCTTATCTGGTCTGCCATCTTATCTGGATGTCCCTCCGTTACAGACTCTGAAGTAAAAATATACTCTCTTGACACTATTTTACCCTTTTGGCTAACTGTTCTGGGAGAAGTCCTAAACTCTCCTCTACTAATTTTGTATTTCCATGAGTTATAAACTCATCATCATACTCAAATGAGGTAACTTCAATATCACTAATGCCATTTTCATTTAAGAACTCTAAAATAGCACTTCCAACTCCACCAATTTTTACACTATCACTAAATACAAACCATTTTTTATGAGTATGAGATAGCTCTTTTAATCTCTCTTTGTCTAATGGTTTTACAAATCTTAAATCCAATATAGTTAGATTTTTATCTATTAACTCTTCTGTTTTGATAGCTCTACCAACTCCATTACCATACCCTATAAATAGTATATCTTTTCCATCTTTAATAGTATAAGATTTACCTAATTTGAACGGAGGAGTAGTCTCCTCTTCAAAGATAAATGCACCTCTTGGGTATCTAAAAGCACAAGGGGTTGGAAAATCTTTTGCAAACTTCATAGCCTCTACCATAGAGAGATTTGAAGATGGAGCAAATAGAGTCATATTTGGAATAGCTCTTAGATATGATATATCAAATACCCCTTGATGTGTCTCTCCATCTTCCCCTACAATTCCAGCTCTATCAATAGCAAAAACTACACCTAAATTCATTAAACATACATCATGTATAACTTGGTCATAACCTCTTTGTAAAAAAGTTGAATAGATTGCACAGAATGGTTTAAATCCCTCTTTTGCTAAAGCACCCATAGAGGTTACTGCATGTTGCTCTGCTATTGCTACATCCCAAAATCTATCTGGATACTCCTTCATAACAGCACTCATTCCTGTTCCACTTGGCATTGCTGCGGTAACTCCTACTATTTTATTGTCGTTACTTGCAAGTTTCAATAGAGTTTCAGAGAATATGGCAGTCGATGGTTTTGGAGATGATTTTTTTAAACTTTCTCCACTCTCTATATTAAAAGCACCAACACCATGCCAATGCTCCTTATTTGAACCAGCACCCTCTGCAATCTTATACCCTTTCCCCTTTGTAGTTTGAACATGGATAATCACAGGTCTCTTTATACTTTTAGCAAGTTTTAGAGTATCTATGAGTGAAGAGATATTATGTCCATCAATTGGACCAATATACTCTAATCCTAACTCTTCAAATAAAATCCCTGGAGTAATAAGTTGAAAAGACTCTTCAAATCTTTTGGCCATATATGTTGCACTCTTTGGAAGTGCCTCTAATATATCTTTTGTTCTGTTTTTAAACTTTTGATAAAATGGTGATGCCATTGTTTGAGATAGTATTCTACTTAATGCTCCAATAGGAGATGCTATACTCATCTCATTATCATTTAATATAATAATTGCAGGATATTTTTTATCCCCAAGCTCATTTAATGCCTCATATACCATTCCAGCACTCATACTTCCATCTCCAATTAGAACAACAGGAACCCTAAAACCCTCTTCTCCTTTTAATCTAATTGCTTTTGCAGAGCCAACTGCTAAAGAGATGGAAGTTGAGCTATGTCCTGCCATATAGTAATCACTATTAGACTCTTTTGGTTTTGTATATCCACTAATTCCATTAAATTGTCTTAAAGTATCAAATTCATCCCATCTATTAGTTAATAGTTTATGGGCATAGGCTTGATGTGATACATCAAAAATAAATGGATTATTTTCAGAGTTAAATACAGCGTGCATAGCTACAATTATATCAGTTGCCCCTAGTGTTGAACTAAGGTGTCCTCCATTTTTACTAACTACTTGGAGTATTCTTTCCCTAATATCAGATGCAATCTCCTCTAACTCTTTAATACTCTTTTTACTTAAATCTCCAAATCTATTCACATAGCAACCTTTTTAAAAGTTTTAAAAAATCTACTATTTTGTTTATTAGTTCCTACTGTAATACGAATAGCATTCATTCCATAAGATGCTAAATCTCTAATAATAACTCCTTCTCTAAGGAGAGCTTCTGAAATTTTAGTTGAGTTGATATTATCATTAAATAGATATGTAATAAAGTTTGTATAGCTATCTATATAATCAAATCCACTCTCTTTTGCAAACTCTTCATATCTCTTAATCTCTTTTTGATGTAGTGATATAGATTTCTCTACAAACTCATTATCTCTACACGCCTCTATTGCTCCAATTAGAGATAGAGTTGTAATATTAAATGGTGGTCTCATCTTATATAGTTCTCTAATAAGAGAGCTATTTGCAATTCCATATCCAACTCTCATACCACCTAAACCGTATGCTTTAGAGAATGTCCCTAGATATACAGTATTCTCTCTATCTATAATATCATTAGGCTCTATCTTATATGCTATATCTTTTGCCATAGCATACTCCATATAAGCACCATCAATAACTATAAGAGTATCTTTATCTACTTCATTGATAATCTTAAATACCTCATCTTTAGTTATCCCATCTCCTGTTGGATTATTTGGAGTACATAGATATATAATTTTTGGTTTATATTTTTGATAGCTCTCTATAAACTCATCTGCTATATGTTGATATGATGAGGTGCGTATAATTTTAGCTCCCATCTGCCTAGCATATATCTCATACATAGCAAATGTAACTCTACTCATTAAGACAGACTCTCTCTCATTTAATAATGCTCTTGATATAAACTCTAAAACTTGGTCACTACCTGCACCAATAATTATATTATTATCATCTACACTAAATCTTCTACTTAGCTCATCTTTTAACTCATAAAAACTATCATCAGGATATAGATATGCCTTATGGGCATTTTTACTAATTGCCTCTGCTACTTTTGGACTACACCCTAATGGGTTCTCATTTGATGCTAGTTTTACTACATCTTTTGGCTCTATACCAAACTCTCTTACTACTAACTCAATAGGTTTTCCTGCTTCATAGATTTTTATATCTTTTAAACTCTTATTAAACTCCACTATTATCCTTTAAATATCATCACTCTCTTTTACATAAGAGCCTAAAATTTTTATGGACTCTTTATGTTTATCTAAAATATCCTTTATATCAGGATTATCTTTATGTCCATTAAATTCAATAAAAAATATAGACTCTCCCTTTACTATGTGTGATTTTATCTTAGTAAGATTAATTTTTGCCTTCTCAAAATCATTTAAAAAGTGAACTAAAGCTCCTGGTTTATTTGGAAGTTTAACTATAATAGATGTTTTATCTGATTTAGATGGTAAATTATCGAAATTACTAATAATAAAAAATCGTGTTCTATTATTATCAAAATCTTCTATATTTTCAAATAGAATTGGTAAGTTATATAATTTTGCAGCAACATTAGCACATATTGCACCACTCTCTTTATCTTCTTTAGCAAGTTTTGCAGCTTTTGCTGTTGATTCTACTGGTATCTGTTCGACCTCATCTAATCCACAATCTTGCAAAAAGTTTTGACACTGACCAAATGCTATATCTTTAGAATAGAGTCTCTTTATATCTTTAATACTATTACAAGTTGTAGCTAAAGCATGATGAACATCTACAAAAACTTCTGCGATAATTTTTAAATTATAATTAGTTAATCCATTAATTGTATCTGTTACAAACCCATTAGAGCTATTTTCAATAGGAATTACCCCAAATTTTGCTGTTCCTCTGTTTACCTCTCTAAAAACACCTTTAATAGATTTTATTGGTAAATATGAACTCATAGCTCCAAATTTACTCTCTGCTGCTTGATGTGTAAAACTAGCTTCTGGTCCAAGATAGGCCACTCTCTCTGGTAATTCCATATTTCTAGCTACAGCAAAAAGCTCCAAAAATAGAGCATCAATAGCTTTGTCTGTTAACTTTCCTCTATTTTTCTCTTTTAGACGAGTTAAAATAGAGAGTTCTCTCTCTGGCCTATAGATTGGTGCACCTATTGTATTTTTTAACTCTCCTACCTTATGAACAAATTCCATTCTCTGATTATAAAGCTCTAGTAACTTATTATCTATCTCATCAATTTTAGCTCTTAACTCATCTAGTGTCATAATTTACCCTTTTTAATCTTGCCAACTTGTATCACAACTCTCTTCTAATCTTATCTGGTCACTAAACGACTCTCTCTCTCTAATTAGATAATCTTTACCATTATATATTGCAACCTCTGCTACTCTACCTCTAGTGTTATAGTTACTAGACATTGTAAATCCATAAGCCCCTGCACTATGTACTACTAAAACATCCCCATGATTTAGTGGAGGGAGTAAAATATCTTTTCCTAAAAAATCACCACTTTCACAAACAGGCCCTACCACATCGGCTAAACTCTTCTCACCCTCTTTTTGAACTGCCTCTATCTTATGATATGCACTATATAGACTTGGTCTTAATAGGTCATTCATGGCACCATCAACAATAACAAATCTCTTGTCTCCATTCTGTTTTTCATATAGAACTCTTGTTAAAAAAATTCCAGAGTTTGCCATTAGATATCTACCTGGTTCTAGAACAATGGTTAAGTCTAAATCCTTAATAGCTCTTATAATAGTTAATGCGTAATCTTTTGGATTAATAGGAGTTTCATCATTATAAATAACCCCCAATCCTCCACCAATATCAAAAAATTTAATATCAATATCAATAGCTTTTAGTGAGCGAACTAAATCTGCTACAATTTCACACGCCTCTTTAATTGGAGATAGCTCTGTTAGTTGTGAGCCAATATGAAAATGTATCCCTATAGGATTTAGATTTTTAGATTTTTTTGCATAGATATACATTCTTTTTGCCATATCTATACTAACTCCAAATTTATTTTTATGTAATCCTGTAGAGATATATGGGTGAGTTTTAGGGTCAACATTAGGGTTAACTCTAATTGAAATTCTAGCCTCTATCTCTAAATCTTTAGCTATCATTTCAACTCTCTTCATCTCAGCTTCACTTTCTAAATTTATAAGTAAAATATTATTCTCTAAAGCTTCTCTTATCTCTCTGTCTCTCTTCCCCACACCTGAAAATATTATCTTATATTTTTTAATCCCTGCTCTTAAAGCTCTTTTAATCTCTCCAATACTTACACAATCTGCTCCACTTCCAAGCTTTGCTAAATATTTAAGAAGTGCTAGATTTGAGTTTGCTTTGACTGCATAAGCTATTAGTGATTTTTTACCACTAAATACCTCTTTTAAACCATTATACTGTTTTTCAACTCTATTAAAATCATATATATATAGAGGTGTATCATACTTTTTGACTAAAGTTTTAATATCTAAACTCATTAATTAAATCCTAATTTCTATTATTAATTGGGATTTTATCTAAATTTTTGTTATAGTTTAGATTTTTACTTCTCTATATTAACTTTTAAAATACTAATCAAATAAAATGTCTTATTTTTTGTGTCTATTGGAATTATGATGCCCATTATTATTTGAATGTTTCCCATTTTTAACTTTAATAAAAGAACCCATAGCTAATTTTCCACCAATTTCAAGACGCTCTACAACTTTTTTAGCTACTAAATCAACTTTTACAAAAGCTCCCTCTTCAGTTAAAAACATATAAAAGTAACGACCATCTCTTGAAAAGTGATATTTAGGGTGAGATTGTGTCTGCACAGAACCTAATTCATCTTTTGATAATTTACTTACTTCAATATCAGCTATCTTTTCATTTGTTGCTGTATTCATGAGTGTAATAAAACTATCTTTATGATTAATTACAACAGCAATATTATTATGTTTCATCTCATCAGTGTGTCCTGCTCCCATTCCTGCTTTAACAGTTTTTATAATACGCATTGGAGAAGTACTATAATCTACTATAAAAAGGTTTCCTTCATCTGAGCCAACATAAATTGTCTTTTGGTCTTTTAGAAAGTTAAGATGATGAACACCCATTATATTAGGTGAGAGTCCATCTTTTTTAATCTCTAAATTATCAACAATAGATAATCCTTTTCCCTCTAAAAACTCTAACTTCAATACTGATGGATATATATCTGTTGCTCCTTCTGCTGTAGCATAAAAAATTGTTGATAGATACTCTCCATGTCTTCTTCCATGTTGTCCATGTATCTCTGGTGGAATAAGATTATGAACAGGTGATGGCGTTGTAATCTCATTTAATTTTGTTGTGTTCCAAGTTCCATCACTATTTTTCTCAATTTTATAAGTAGAGATTGATTTATGTTGACGGTCAATTAAGATAAAATGGTTTTGATTTAACCAATGTGGGTGTCCTGAAGCCATAGTTCCACTAGCTAAATAACTATGTCCACTAGTTGTTGGAGCAGTTACTTCATTATCTCCAACTGTAGCAATAACAGTATCTGTTTTACTATCTATAATAGATACCATTGGTTTGTTAACTCCCGAAACAGATACTAAACCTGTTCTCTTCTCTACATCAATACTTCTTGGATAAAACTTTAATGCAATATTTTTTGTAATTGTATTAGTCGCTGAATCTAAAACACTAATTACATTACTTCCTCTATTATCAATATACATTTTTGGTGTTGATAAACCATGAGAAGCTTCTGTTTTAATTACTTCAGATGCATAACTAATACTATTTCCTGTTGGAATTTTTTTAAGAACTTTCATATTTTCAACATCTACTACAACAATAAGGTTGTTTACCTTATCTCCAAAATAAGCTCTTGTTTTTTCATTTGAAGAGTTTATATAAAAATCTCTATCTGTTCTGTTTTGAACTCTATTTTCTGTTATGAAATTATTATCTTTACCACAACCTATAAGTAAAAATGACATGATAAATAGATTAGCTATTATTAACTTTTTCATTTTTTATCCTTAAATATTTTAATGAAAAAGTATAATATAAAAGTATTAGTAATTTATAAGTATTACTGATGTTAAATTTAACTAAATACAAATATTGGAATTTTTATTAAAAACTATTATATTTTAGATTTTACATATCTTATCCATTTTTCAAAATCCTTACTTTTATAGTAACCCTTAGCTACTGCTATTTCACTCATATCACTTCTCATAAAATATACTACAGGAACATGTTTAGGATTTATACCGTATGCTTTTGCATCTTTATCTCCATGATTTAATTTTACCCATACAAAATTATCTAATTTTTTTATTATATTTTTATCTTTTAGTGTTGTAGTCTCCATCTTTTTTGACCATTTGGATTTTGTAGAGCCAACAAAAATCATAATATTTTTATCTGTCTGATTTGCATAATCAATAGCAGATGCAACATCATACATCCATATAGAATTTTTTTCAGGTTTTACATAACTATTTGCTGTATCAGTTTTTGCAATGTGTGATAGTGTACCCATTCCAAGTTTTTTTCTACTATCATCAACCCACATATTAAAGTCATAAGCATTAAGATATCCTCTTACAGTATTTACTACATGGAATTTTGAAGATATAAAATATATAGTTGGAGTATATCTAGTGTGTGGCAAATATTTTTGAGCATCTAAACTATTTTTATCAACTTGTGTAAATATAAATCCCTCTAAGTTTTGTTTAACATCTGGATTACTTAAAGTATATTTTTTCATCTTAGCACAATATTTGCAATGTTCTGCTGTTACAAGTACCATAACAGGTCTATTTTCTCTTTTAGATTGAAGAAGTGAGCTTTTTAAGCCTCCTGAGATTAATATAGCTGGAATTGATAGTAGTAATAGAAAATTTTTCATCTATTTTCCTTTTTGAGTTTTTAATAAATTATATATGAAATTCTATTATTTTTATGTTAAATATACTATATAATATTAAGTTTATTTTTAAAATTTATGTCTAACTAAACAAAAATGATGTATCATACGATTAAGCATAATTATTAATAAAGGAGAACATATGAGAAGTGTAGTATTAAAATATATTGCATTAAGTGTATTAATTATTGTTGGATTAGGAGTAAATTGTCAAGCAGAAACAAATACAACAACAAAATCCAAGGTTCAAAAAAAAGGCTCAAAATCAGATATTGATTTACCAATAATTAAATTAAAAGTAGATAAATCAACACCAAATAATCCAAAACTTAAAAAAGGTAAAGGTTGTGAGGATTTAGAGGAGGCTAAGGGTGAGGTATTTGTTGATTATCCTATGGCTAAAACTGAACCATGTGATAAAGTAGATTGTAAAAAATTAAAACCTGCAAAACTTAATGACTATAACTATAAAGAGTTACCTACAACACAAACAGATGGAAGTTGTGAGGGAGATGAGTAGAAAAAGAAAGATATTTTTGATATAATCCTTTTTAAAAAAGAGGATTATATTGAACTTTGAAACATATCCATTTGAAAAACTAAATAATCTAATACAAGATATTATCCCAAATCCTAATTTAAAACCACTTAATTTAACTATTGGAGAACCACAATTTTCTACACCAAAATTTATCTTAGATGAATTAAATAGTAAAGCTTATCTATTAAACAGATATCCTAAAAGTTCAGGTGAACCTATTTTACTAAAAGGGATATTAACCTATTTAAAAAATCGTTTTAATTTAGATTTAGATAGTTCTCAAATCATACCAACATTTGGAACAAGAGAGGTACTATTTAATTTTCCTCAATTTCTACTCCATAATATAGAAAATCCTATAATGGCATTTACAAATCCATTTTATCAAATATATGAGGGAGCATCAATAGCTAGTAGAGCTAAAGTTATGTATCTTAATTTAACTCCCCAAAACTCTTTTAAACCTAAGGTAGATGAAAAGGTTCTTACCAGATGTAATTTAGTTATTATTAATACTCCAAATAATCCAACCTCATCAGTTATATTAATGGACGAGCTAAAGAGGTGGGTAGAACTTGCACTAAAATATAATTTTATTCTATTAAATGATGAGTGTTATATTGACCTATATTTAGATAAACCTCTCCCATCACTACTAAATGCTAGTATAGAGGTTGGGAATAGTAGTTTTAAAAATATATTGGTTGTCAACTCCATATCTAAACGCTCATCAGCCCCTGGGCTTAGAAGTGGATTTATAGCAGGAGATGAAAATATATTAAGAGAGTATATAAAATATAGAACCTATGTAGGGTGTGCTTCTCCACTTCCACTTCAATATGCTTCAGCTAAAGCGTGGGCAGACCAATCTCATGTAGATAAGTTTAGAGCTAAATATATTGAGAATTTTAAAATAGCTAAAGAGATTTTAGGTATTAATCCACCATTAGCTACATTCTATATATGGTTAAAGGTTAATAATGATATAGAGTTTACAAAAAGATTATATAAAGAGTATAATCTAAAGGTAATAGCAGGTTCATTTTTAGGAAGAGATGGAGAAGGTAAAGGATTTGTTAGATTAGCATTAGTATATGATAAAGATAAAACAAGAGAGGCATTAAAAAGATTAAAAGAAGCACTCTATAAGGAGAATAATTAATGAAAGAACCTAAGATAGATATAGAAGCTCTAAAAAAAGATGAAACTTTTATTAGAGATTTAAAAAAGTTAGAAGATGAGGTAAAGAGCCAAAAGAGTATAGATAAGGCATATCGGTTATTAGGTACAAAACTAGCTATAGAGGCTAATCAAGATGAGATAGATGAACTTTTTACTTTTATTGTAAATCAATCATTTGATGTACTTGCAGATTATCTTATACAACATAAAGGATTTAATCTAAATAATCCAGAAGAGTTATCAACTGCTAGAGCTATATATGAACATGGTATTCAAAGATACAGCGAAAATGATATAAAGGGTGCTAAAGAGATATTTTTAGTATTACACCATACCATAGAAGATAATGAGCTAAAAGATGCAATGATGATACACGCTTGTGCTGTTATGGCAGGGCATAGTTTTGATAGTTTTATTGATAATTTAGCTGATACTAGCTCTATTGATGAAAATGACCCAACAGCATTTTTTATTAAAGAGTTTAAGCAACCTAAAGATATTATATTAACTATGTTTAAAAAATATGTTAAATTAGGTAAAAGAGATTTAGAAGTTTTAGAGAAAAAGAGTTAATCATCTTCTACTCTTTCGCCTCTACGCCGTGCAGATATATCAAGTGGAACTCCTCTAAAATCAAACTTACTTCTAAGAGTATTTGCAAGATATCTCTTATATGAAAAGTGGAGTCCATCAGGTCTATTCATAATAAGAGCAATTTTTGGTGGTTTTATCTCATATTGAGTAGCAAATTTTATCTTAACAACAGCTCCATTATATGATGGTGGGTGATGTTTTCCTACTGCGAATTTGATTACTTCATTAAGTTTAGATGTAGGTATTCTCTGTTTATATCTCTCATAGATTGAAATTATCTCATCTAATATTTTATTAACTCTTTGACCTGTTTTAGCTGAAACTGTAATAAGTGGTGCATAATGTAGAAATTTTAATTTATCACGAATATCTTCAACAGCCTTTTCATAAGTTATATCTCCTCTTATATCCCACTTATTTATAACAATTAAAGAACCAAGCCTATATTTTTCTATTAGATTGGCAATTCTCTCATCTAACTCAAAGACTCCAACAGTTGCATCAATAATAAGTAGAGCAATATCTGCTTTTTTTAACATCTCTTCAGTTCTATATAGAGCATACTTCTCAATCCCTTCTATTTTGCCTCGTCTTCTAATCCCTGCTGTATCTATAAATGTAATATTGTAATCTTTATACTCTATAGACTCATTAATTGGGTCAATCGTAGTCCCTGCCACACTAGATACAACTGCTCTCTCCTCTTTAAGAAGTGCATTTAGAAGTGAACTCTTACCTGTATTTACTCTACCAATAATTGCTACTTTTATATCTTTATCTACTATATCAATATCATCAATCTTCTTTACAATATCTTCAAATGATGGTTCATTATCCTCTTCTAAAATTAGAGTCTCTTTCTGTTTTCTTGCAGGGATATGCTCCTCTAACCAACTATATAGAGCATTCATATAACGGTTATGACTTACTGATATTGGCAGAGTTATATCAGCTCCAAAATCATAAAAATCCCAAAATTTACTATCTCTATCTCTATCATTATCTATCTTATTTACAATTAATACTATTGGTTTATTTAGCTTTTGAAGTCTATAAAATAACTCTTTATCCTCATCTTGTGGGATAGTTTTGCCATCTACCATATAGATAATAATATCAGCCTCTTTAGCTGTCTTTAGAGAGAGCTTTTTTACAGTAGAAAACATCTCTGTACTATCATCAATACCACCTGTATCAATTACTTCAAAATCACGATTATCTGATATGGTAACAACTCGCTTTTTAATATCTCTAGTTGTACCCTCTATATCAGATGTGATTGCATCTCTTACCCTTGCAAGTCTATTAAATAGGGAGCTTTTACCAACATTTGGTCTCCCTAATATAGCTACTTTTTTTAAATCCATTATAAAACTCTTTTTTATATTATTTCTGAAATTATATCAAAGTTTTATTTTTATAATAAATCTAAGAGAGAGAGTAATTTAATATTTTTTCTCTAATAATAACAAATATTATGTTATAATATAAATATTTGAATTTTTTTTAAAGGATAAAATAATGAAAAAGATTAATATAGTAGTATTTATGATAATATTTGCTCTATATACTACAACTATCTTCACGGGATGTGGTGGCGATGATAGTAATTCAACTGCTTCAGATGGAGAAACCCCTATTATAACTCTTCAAGGAGATACTAATATTCAAATTCCATTAGGGACAATGACTATTCCAGAAGATGGTTATACTGCTTATGATTTTCAAGATGGAGATTTAACAGATAAAGTTGAAAGAAGTGACAATATAGATTGGAACAGAGCAGGAGATTATGAAGTTATATACACTGTAACAGATAGTGATGGAAATGTGGGTAGAGCTGTTAGACATGTAAAAATTGTAAATGATAATGGTGACTCTTTATATAATAATGGAGATAATAATCATAAACCTGTCATATCATTCAATCAAGATACTGTATATCTAACTTTAGGAGAAAATTTCCGTACTTCTCAATATTATAATGATTACAGAGCTACAGATGCTGAAGATGGAGATTTAACAAGTCAAGTCTATATTGATGATAGCCAACTTAATACTAATAGTCCAGGAACTTATGTAGTTACATATAGTGTAACAGATAGCTCTGGAAATACTACATATAAAGATAAAATAGTTGTTGTTCAAAACTATTATGATGATAATAATGACAATAACAATAATAATAATAGTTACTATAGTGAATTAGATAACTTTAAAGCATGGTATAGTAGCACTTGTGGGGGAACATTTAATGACTCTTTATATGATGCTTCAACTCATAAATATCATGGTAAAATAGACTGCTCTCATAGAGGATTAAGTAGTATAGATTTATCTCCTTTGAGTATCTTTGATGGAATTGATGACCTTGATTTGAGTTATAATAATCTTAGCTATATTGATTTTAGCCCTATTAGAGATATTCATGAGATGTGGGGATTACATATAGATCATAATACAGAAACTCTAAAAAAACAGTATGATACTGTATCAGAACGAAATGCACTATTTAGATATTTTAGAAATATTCATGGAGGTTCTGGAAATACTCATGATAGTAATGCAGGATTATATATATACTTTAAACCATATAAAATTATGAGAATTTTCTTTGATGATAGTGAGTAGATTAATTTCTACTCACAATATAATTTAATATTAACCAACTGTTAATTTTTGGTTTTTTATCTGTTTACACAATAGATATATAATATCATTATGAAAGATGTAGATAGATATACCTCCTTTTCCTATCTACTTTGAAATCTTTTGTAATAGTAGATTTCAAAATGAGATAAGTTATTTATAGTAGATTTTTATATAATATTAAATATTTTTATAGATAAAACTCCCCCTCCCTTACTCCTTTTACTTTAAAACTATCTCATATCTTTCTAAATCTTTAATTTAAATGGCTTTAATATAGCTCTTAATATTTTTCTACCTCTTGGTAAAATATACCCTTTAAGATTTACTCCATATCTATATAATCTATCGTTAAAATATCTCTCTTGTTCCTCTTTTAACTCTATTAAGGTCTGTTCAACTTCACAAAATTTTTCTGTTTTAGGAGAAATATATCTAGGATATAAAATTAAAGATACTGCAACTAACTCATCTAATGATATTTTTCTAGTTCTTCTTTTACATTCTCTATAATCAACTGTAAGTCCCCAACCTGCATAAAATGGCATACCATAGGTAAAAACTTTTTTTTCTCTAAGTAGTGCATCAAATCCCGCACCTGAAGTTAAAGTATGAACCTCATCACTTGCACTAATTGCACTATCTATACTAATATTAGTCACAACTAAATTGGCATATCTATCTGTAATCTCTTTAGGTACATCTCCTATCCTATTACCTGAGAGTACATCTGGATGGGGTTTATAGATAATAAAAGCATCAGGATTATTTTTTTTAACAATCTCTAATAAATCACTATTATTTAATCCAAATGCTCCATATTTAATAGACATATCATCTTCAACCTGCCCTGTAACTAAGATTATTTTTTGGTATCTATCTCTATCTATATTTAAATTTACATGTGCTAGATGGTTATATTTTGAAAATTTAGACTCTATGACCATCTCTCTAACTCTTTTGGCTCTATCTAATAACTCTTTACTAAATCTATAGTTTTGTAACATATGTTCTAAATCAGAACTTTTTTTAGGATTAAAATAGACTCCTCTTGAGTCTATCCCTAAAGAGTATGGTTTAGCAAATCCAGAACCAAGTGCAACTGAGCGAATAAAAGCATCTTCAATTCTATAGATATCTATACCTTTTTTTTTAGCAAACTCTTCAACTCTTTTTAATCTCTTAATTCCATATATAAATATGTTTGAATTATCTCCTAACCCTTTTTTTATAGCATCATCTAAATCTCTACATATAATTTTTTTATTATTAGGTGCATAGAAAAATGGCTCTATCTGCATCATTCTCCATGGAGAGAAATTAAAAAAGTAGAGTCTTCCTTGATTTGAAGGATAACTTATATTAGACATAAAATCCTCTTTTTACAATAATTATATTATAATATAAGTAAAAATAGGAGATTAGATGATTAATAAAAATATAGTTAATTTCATATTTTTATTTTTCATTGATATAATCATATTAATTTTACTATTTTATATAACTCTTTTTATTAGATATAATATATATAGTAATACTATTCCTCCATTTATTAAAATAGAGTTTATAAATTTCTCTTTTGCTATAGTTATAGCACTATTTCTCTTTTTTAATGAAAAGATATACTCATTTAGATATGATTTTTGGCAAGAGTCTAAAAAGATAATTAAATCTCTATTTTTAACATATCTATTGGTTTTAACAATATTAGCTTTAATGAAAACAAATCAGGAGTATTCAAGACTATTTATAACTATATATTTTATATTGGCCATGATTTTAATTCCTATTGTTAAAAGATATATTAAAAAATTGATATATTCATTTAACTTTTTTAAAAAAAGAGTACTTATTATTGGGAATAATATAGAAAAAGAGAGATTTAAAAGTGAATTTAAAGAAAATTTCTATTTAGGATACTCTTATGATAAGAAAAGTTATGATACAGTTATTATTATCTCAAAAAATATGAAAGTTGATAAGTTAAATAGTCTAATATATAAATATAGAGATATTAGTGGTGGAGTATATATTGTTCCATATATTACAGATATAAATTTTGCATATTCAACTATTATGGAGTATTCAAATATTCAATTAAACTCTATATTTATTGAAAATAGATTGCTTATAAAAAAAAATATAATTCTAAAAAATATATTTGATAAGATTGTAGCTATTCTAATTATGCCTATATTTATACCAATTCATATAGTTATATCCATCTTAATAAAAATAGACTCAAAAGGCTCTATTTTCTTTAAACAGCCCCGTTTAGGAAAAGATAATAGTATATTTTTATGCTATAAATATAGAACTATGTATGAAAATTCAGATAATATATTAAAAGAGTATCTTCTAAAAAATCCTGATGAGATGGATTATTATAGTAAATATCATAAATATAAAAATGACCCAAGAGTTACTAAAATAGGTTCTTTTCTTCGTTCAACCTCTCTTGATGAACTTCCACAAATTTTAAATATATTAAAAGGGGAGATGAGTCTAGTAGGTCCTAGACCATATATGTTAAATGAAGCAGAAAAGTTAGGCAAAGATAGAGATTTAATACTCAAAGTAAAACCAGGGATTACAGGACTTTGGCAAGTTAGTGGAAGAAATAATCTAACTTTTAAGCAAAGAAATGAATTAGAAATTTGGTATATTAAAAATTGGCTATTTTGGGATGATTTTATTATTTTAATTAAAACTATTAAAGTAGTTTTTCTAAAAGTAGGAGTCAATTAATCCACACAAAATAAGATATAATATGAAAAAAAATTGCAAAGAGTTTTTATGATTTTTCAACTATTATCTAAATTTATTCCATCACTACTATATAGTATAATATTTTTAGGAATTTTCTATTGGCAATTTATATATGTATATAGTTTAATTATTGAACACTTTTCAATATATAGACTATTTATACTATATAGTTATATATTTATATATCTTTTTGGAGTTCAAATAGTAATGGTTTCATTTATTAACTTAGTAAATATATATTTTATAAAAAGAGCTAGTTTTATTGTAGTATCTATATCAACTATAATTATATTTTATATACTATCTTTTCATAATTTTTACCATGTTATAGACTATTTCATAAAATATCCATTATCATATAGTGGTATTATGGGTATAATATTTTTTATACTATTATCTTTTGGATATAGTATATATAGCATAGTTATGGCATTTTTAAAAAAAAATATTCCACTATGGCATATATCTATTTTTTTAATATTTGGAGTGTTATATAGTAGTGGATTTATCTATTTTTACTCTATATCACCTATTTAAAATATGTTAAAATATAAAAAAAAGGCATAAATTGGATAAGATTTTTCCATCATATAATGACCCTCTATTTAGTATTTTAATAATTACAATACTTATACTCATAGTTGCACTTGTATCATATTTTTTAGGTAACTATAAAGAAGAGAAAGAGAGAGAGAGTTTAAAGAAATTTTTAGGAACTATTAGTGTTGATAACTCAATATTAGATATTGATAAGTTACCATTTGAAACATCACTAATATCCCCTCTATCTATGGTTGCTAAAAGCTTTACTATTAATGGAGAGTATCAAAAGTCTATTAGCATATATTTATATCTTATTAACCATATTCAACCATTTTTTCAAAAAGAGTATCTATTAAAAGAGTTAGGAGAGACCTATCTAAAAGCTGGTTTTTTAAAACGAGCTGAGTCTATCTTTTTAGAGATTTTAAGAAAACACCCAAGAAATAGAGAAGTTTTATACTTATTAGAGACTATATATGAGCGTTTAAATGATTATAAGAGAGCTAAAGAGACTCTTATTCCACTTGAGATTATGGGAGAAAATATTAAAAATTTAAGAGTAAATTTAGAGTTATCTGCTTATCTTAAGGATAAAAGTATCTCTAAAGAGAAGAGGATAGAGAGACTAATAGAGTTTATAAAAAGAGAACCATTTTTATATAGAAGAATAGTAAGAGAACTTTTTAAAATAGATATAAATAGTGCTTGGAATAGTTTAGATATGGATAGAATTGATATAATTCTTGATATTTTATGGTTATTACCCTCTTCAAACCTCAATTTTGATATAATCTCATCTAATGAGATACTAAAGAGTATCTATACTGCAAAGGGGATTTTACATATAGAAGATAGTTTACCTAATATTGGTATATTTGTTATTGATACTATTAACTCTGCACAAAAAGGAGGCTCTTTTAATATTGATTTAAATTTTAGTTATAGCTGTAGTAGATGTAGAGATAATTTTCCTATATCATTTGATAAATGTCCTAGATGTTATGCTGTAAATTCTATAATATTAAATAGTACAATAACAGAAAAGAGAGCTTATCAAGGATACTCTCTACTTTAATTGTTATTGTAGTATTAAAATTTTAATAAAGGAAAGAAATGAGTAAATTTAAAGCTTTAGAAAATGCTTTGAACTATAGTTTTAAAAATGAAAATCTCATCACCGAAGCACTCACTCATAAAAGTTATAAAAAACCTTATAATAATGAAAGATTGGAGTTTTTAGGTGATGCTGTTCTTGATTTAATAGTAGGTGAGTATCTTTTTAAAAAATTTAAAAATGAAGATGAGGGGATTTTATCTAAAATTAGAGCCTCTTTAGTTAATGAAAAAGGTTTTACAAAATTAGCTCAAAATATAAATTTAGGTGACTCTATATTTATATCTTTAGCTGAAGAAAATAATGGAGGTAGAAGTAAACCATCTCTACTCTCAAATGCATTTGAAGCTGTAATTGGAGCTATATATTTGGAGAGTGGATTAGTAATTACATCTAAAATAGTAGTAGAACTTATTGAAAAGAGTTACGATAATATAGATTTAAACTCTCTATCAAAAGATTTTAAAACTGCTCTTCAAGAGTTAACACAAGCTGATTATGGAGAGACCCCGAATTATAAAATGATTAGAGCTTTTGGTCCTGACCATAAAAAAGAGTTCGAGATAGCAGTTGAGTTACAAAATAAGATTATATCTACAGCTATTGGAAGAAGTAAAAAAGAGGCACAACAAAAAGCTGCCAATATTGCTCTAAAAAAACTTCAAGGAGAGAGTCGTGAATAGATTTGGAGAGAGATTTTCAATTACGACTTTTGGAGAGTCTCACGGGAAGGCTATTGGATGTATTGTTGATGGAGTTCCTGCTGGATTGGATATAGATGTAGAGTATATTCAACATGAATTAGATAGGAGAAAACCAGGGAAAAGTAAATTAGAGACTGCAAGAAGAGAAGATGATAGAGTAGAGATACTATCTGGTACTTTTGAAGGGGTATCTACAGGTACTCCTATTATGATGATAATCTATAATAATAATCAAAAGAGCCGTGATTATGATAATATTAAAAATCTATTTAGACCATCTCATGCAGACTTTACATATTATCATAAATATGGAGTTCGAGATTATAGAGGAGGTGGTAGAAGTTCAGCAAGAGAGACTGCTAGTAGAGTAGCAGGAGGTGCTATTGCTAAATTGATATTAAAGAGTATTGGAATAGAGATAGAGTCTGGTATATCTCAAATTGCAGGAATAGAAGCTAGGGAGTATGATTTCAGTTATGCAAAAAAAAGTAAACTCTATTCATTAGATAAATATATAGAGAGACTTCAAGAAAAAGCTATCTTGGAAGCTAAAAATAGTCATGACTCTGTTGGTGGAGTAGTTGTTACTATTGCAAAAGGGGTCCCTATTGGCTTAGGTGAGCCTATATATTATAAGTTAGATGCTCTATTAGCAGATGCAATGATGAGTATAAATGGCTCAAAAGCTGTAGAGATTGGAGATGGTATTTTATCTACTAAACTAAGAGGTAGCCAAAATAATGATGAGATAACTCCAGAAGGATTTAAATCTAATCACTCAGGAGGTACTCTTGGAGGTATATCTAATGGAGATAATATTATTGTAAAAACCTATTTTAAACCAACTCCATCTATATTTAAACCCCAAAAGAGCGTAGATAAGAGTAATAATCCTGTAGTATGTGAACTAAAAGGAAGACATGACCCATGTATTGCTATTAGAGGTTCTATTGTATGTGAAGCTATGATGGCATTAGTTCTTGTTGATATGTTACTCTTAAATATGGGCAATAGAATGGAACATATTAAAAGTATCTACTTATCTTAGTTTTTAAAAGCCTAAAATATAGATAGGCTTTTTACTCTTTAAAACTTTTTAGAATTAACTAAACCTAAAAACTTATCTTTAAAATTTTGCTTTGCTTTACTATCTGGTTTTATATATTCATATCTTTTAAATAGCTCATCTATAGTCATATCTATTGTAATATGTTTTCCCATAAAAACATAGTTAAATCTACCATCTTTTAGATATTCAACATCTATTAAATTATTCAATATAATATTATCTACTTTTAGATGTCTTCCAAAATATTTTTGATATTTTGAGTCATTTAAAGATGGCATATAGAAGTTTTTCCAACCATTTTCTATTGCTTGATTAACTGCATCTAATTGCTCTATTGATGGTTTTAATTGAATTTTCTCTATCCAACCTTTTATTGAGTTATTATTATATGCTATTTTATTTCTATGACAATATCCTATCCATTTAGCCAGAGCTAATTGATTAAATCTTTTAAAATTAAATTTATCTTTATTTCCATTTATATAATCTATTATCTCTTTAATTTTTTCATATTTTAGATGGTTCTCCTCTAATACTTTAGCAAATATACTTTTTTTAGGAGCTTCTACCTTAGTAGCTTTCTTCTCCTCTTTTGGCTTCTCTTCTCTTTTTGGTTTTACTTTCTCTACCTTTTTTTCCTCTTTTTGCTCTTCTACTTTAGGTTTTGTTGACTCTTTTTTTTCATCTTTTGTATTATCTTTTCCTAAAAGCATATCTATCTTATTTTTAGTATATATATATGCTAATTTAATATATGAGTAGTAACCTTTTTGTTGAACAACAATTACTCCAAGCTCTTTTAATAACTTTTTTACTCTTTTAACTCTATCTAATGCCCAATTTAAACCATTTTTTGTAAATTCATCTGTTGCTAATATGCTATTGGTTTTTTGTCTATTTGCGTGATAGAGATAGAAAGTATATAGAGCTAATAGATTGGCAAAATCTTTTTTATGTCTCATAAATTTTTGTAATAGATGTGGATGAATTGCTATAACTTTATCTATAGGTTCTA
>JALWDJ010000057.1 GCA_027014605.1 Campylobacteraceae bacterium | reverse complement strand
GGACAAGATATTATTTCAAAAACAGGAACAGCAAACTTAGAAGAGGCTAATGGAAAAGATGATGATAAAAATCTTATATTTCAAAAAATAATGTTTAGAATTAAAAGTAGGTAATATCCAAATTGTTATTAACCTCATTTTAGCTAAAATATCTATAATAAAAAAATGGGATTATAAATATGGATTTTCGACAACAATTTTTAGACTTTTTTCAGAGTAAAGGGCATAAGCTTGTCCCTAGCTCTCCTCTTGTGCCAGATGATGCTACTCTTATGTTTACAAATGCAGGTATGGTACAATTTAAAAATATATTTACAGGATATGCTCCTATCCCTAATCCTCCTCGTGCTACATCTTCTCAACTCTGTGTAAGAGCAGGAGGAAAACATAATGACCTTGATAATGTAGGATATACAGCAAGACACCATACTCTATTTGAGATGCTTGGAAACTTCTCATTTGCTGACTACTTTAAAGAAGATGCTATAGCTTATGCGTGGGAGTTTATTACCTCATCAAAATATCTAAATTTACCTATTGAAAAGTTATGGGTAACTGTGCATAATAGTGATGATGAGGCATTTGCTATATGGGAGAAGTATATATCAAAAGATAGAATTATGCGTTTTGGTGATAAAGATAACTTCTGGCAGATGGGAGATACAGGACCATGTGGACCATGTAGTGAGATTTTTTATGACCAAGGGGAAGAGAATTTTAACTCACCCCAAGATGTAATGGGTGGAGATGGAGATAGATTTTTAGAGATTTGGAACTTAGTATTTATGCAGTATGAGAGAGATATTAATGGGGTATTAACTCCACTTCCAAAACCTAGCATAGATACAGGTATGGGTTTAGAGAGAGTTGTAGCTATTAAAGAGGGAGTTTTAAATAATTACCACTCTTCCCTATTTATGCCTATTTTAAATAAAATTGGAAAGCTTATTAATATACCATATAACTATGAGAGTAGAAATAGTGCCTCATATAGAGTTATAGCTGACCATCTTCGCTCTGTATCTTTTCTATTGGCTCAAGGTGTCAATTTTGATAAAGAGGGTAGGGGATATGTACTTAGAAGAATTATGAGAAGAGCTATCCGTCACGGTTATCTTTTAGGATTTAGAGAGCCATTTATATATAGATTGGTAGATACTCTTATAGATATTATGGGAGATAGTTATAACTATTTAAAAGATAGAGCTGATGCTATTAAGAGTGCTATGAAGATAGAGGAGGAGAGATTTTTTAATACTATTGAGGCTGGAATTAAACTGTTTAATGAAGAGTTAAAAAATACTAAAGATATATTTAATGGTGAGGTTGCATTTAAGTTATATGATACTTATGGTTTCCCACTAGACTTAACCCAAGATATGTTAAGAGAAAAAAATATAGAGTTAGATATTGAGGCATTCAATAGAAAAATGGAGGCTCAAAAAGCACAATCTAAAGCAAACTGGAAAGGTACAGGAGATGAATTAGCTTCTGGTGATTTTAAAAAGTTAAAAGAGAAGTTTGGAGAGAATGAGTTTGTAGGATATGATGTAAAACAGACAACAGCTACACTCTTAGCTCTTTTAGATGAAAACTTTAGAGAAATTGACTCTATTGATGGAATAGGTTGGGTTCTACTAGATAAGACTCCTTTCTATGCAGAGTCTGGTGGACAGATTGGAGATAGAGGAGAACTATTAGGAGAGGCTAAAGTATTAGATACAAAAAAGTTTTTAGGTATGAACTTATCTAAAGTAGAGGGTAGAGTTAGTGTAGGAGATAGAGTTGAGGCTTTAGTAGATAACTCAAGAGCAGAGATAGAGAAACACCACTCAGCAACTCACCTACTACACGCAGGTCTTAGAGAGATTTTAGGAAAACATGTAACTCAAGCAGGTTCACTTAATGATGAGCATAGACTCCGTTTTGACTTCTCTCACCCAAAAGCTATGAGTCAAGATGAGATACGGAAAGTAGAAGATTGGGTAAATGATAAGATTAAAAGAGCAATTCCTAGAGTAACTAAGATTATGAGTATAGATGAGGCAAAAGCTAGTGGTGCTATGGCTCTTTTTGGTGAGAAGTATGGAGATAGTGTTAGAGTTGTCACTTTAGGAGATAGCTCAATAGAGCTTTGTGGTGGAACTCATGTTGATAATACATCTCAAATTGGACTATTTATGATTATCAAAGAGAGTGGAGTTAGTGCCGGAGTTAGAAGAGTAGAGGCTATATGTGGAGAGAGTGCATTAAAATCTGTTAATAGTCTAAGAGATGAGTTAAAAGAGATAAGAGTTGAGCTTAAAAATCAAAATCCAATAGTTGGAATTGCCAAGCTTAAAGATGAGATTAAAAAACTAAAGAGTGAGTTAAAAGATGCTCTAAAATTAACTAAAAAAGAGTTAAAACCTAAAAATATCTCTGGAGTTAATGTTATTATTGATGAGGTAGAGGCTGGTGATATTAAAGAGCTTATAGATGAGGCTAAAAATAGATATGATAATCTTGCCATTATGCTATTTCAAAAAAATGGTAATAGAGTAGTAATTGCAAGTGGTTCTAAAAACTGTTCAATTAAAGCAGGAGATTGGATAAAAAAGATAGCTCCAATCTTAGGTGGTGGAGGTGGTGGAAGAGCCGACTTTGCACAAGCTGGAGGAAAAGATATATCTAAAATAGATGAGGCTAAAAAGAGAGCTTTAGAGTATATTAAGGAGAAAATTTGAAAGATAGTCTAATAGAGATATTTGGAACTTATGCACATATAATTATATTTCTGCATGTAATTTCAGCAATTATTTGGATTGGAGGGATGATAGCAATTCGTTTAGCAGTTCACCCAAATCTACAACTTATAGAAGATAATAGGCTTAAATTGGGAAAAACACTAGATATAATGGGAAAATTTTTTAATATAGTTATCCCATTTATTATTACTATAATTGTAACAGCTACTATTATGGCAGTTGGATTAGGTTTTAGAGCAAATGCACTTGGTGAGAAGTCAAATTTAATAAGTGAGTCGGCAATGCATCTATATAATATAGTACATATTAAAGAGGCTATATGGTTAGTTATGACTATAAATTTTATATATATCTATATTAAAAGATTAAAGGCTAAAAAACTATTTGATTTAGGAGAGCTAAAAAGAGCAAAAGAGAGTGTAGCTCTTATTCCAAATATTCTTCTTCCAATAAATATATTTTTAGGGATGGTAGCTTTATGGTTAGGTATTACTCTAAGAGGTTTTTAGATGATACATTTAGCCTCTAATTCTAAATCTCGTGCTTTACTCTTAGAAAGAGTAGGTATAGAGTTTATACAAAAAGCTCCTAGATATAATGAAGAGCAGATAAGAACTAATGTAGCTAAAGATTTTGTATATTTAGCAAGTAAAGGAAAACTACTATCTGCTATAGAGGAGTTTGGATTAGAGTTACCTCTCCTTACAGCAGATTCAGTTATATCAACTCTAAATGGAGAGATACTTAGAAAACCAAAAAGTATTGATGATGCAAGAAGGATTTTAAATCTTCAGAGCAACTCATATATATCTATTATATCAGCTATGCACCTTAAGAGTAGAGAGTTCTATTTAGTAGATATTTCAGCTACCTATTATAAATTCTCCTCTTTTGATAGAGATGATTTAGAGAATTATTTAGAGAGTGGAGAGTGGAGAGGAAAAGCTGGTGGATGTATGGTTGAAGGGTTTTGTAAAAAATATATAGAGTCTGTAAAAGGGTATGAGAGTACGGCTATGGGACTTCAAGTTGAAATACTTAGTGGATGGTTAAAATTAGGTAACTTTTAACAGTTACCCGATAGTATATAGTTTACTACATTATCAATAAATACATTGCTTTTATTATCTTTTGAGTAAACTATATAGAATTTTCTATTCATAGTAAATCCATATATTCTAGCTTCATATAACTCTTTTTTATGTACCTCTTCAGAGACAGCATGTTTGGATATAATTGTAACAGTTGGTTCTGTATCTGATTTTTTAGCTCTTTTCACGCTTTGGAGTGCAGCAGTTGTATTGCTAACTTCTGATAAGACATTAAAGCTTTTACATGATACTCCTAACTCTTCAAATACCTCTCCTAATAGTTTTCTTGTGTGTGAACCCTCTTCTCTACATACCCATTTAAAGCTATATAGTTCTTCTGTTCTTAGAACTTTAGGAATTGGAGTACTAGATACTATTACCAATTCATCATCAAACCACTCTCTATATATTAAATCATCATGAAATATAGGTACTTCAATAAGTCCTACATCAAATTTTTTGTCTCTAAGTCCTTTTATAATCTTATCTGATACATCTATACTTAAGTTTATATCATTCCCAATATTATGACTAAGAGTATTTAGACACTCTCCAGGAATTACATAAGAACCAATTGTAAATGATGCCGCTAATCTAAATGTCATCTCTTTATTTATAATTTTTAATACATCTTTTTCAAGAGCATTAATACACTTTTCTAAACGAGCAGCAACACTATAAAACTCTTCACCTTCAGCTGTTAATCTAATACCATTCTTTTTTCTATCTATAATTTTTGCTTCAAGATAGTTTTCAATATATTTAATCTGTTGGGTAACTGCTGGTTGTGAAATTCCTAATTTTGCCGATGCTTTTGAAAAGCTTCTCTCTCTAGCAACAGTTAGAAATGTTTCCATTTTTACAAAATCTTTTAACATAATACTCCCTTGTAATACTTAATTAAAATCATTATATCAAATTATAATTAAAACTCTTTATAAGATTATCAAATATCTATAAAAAATAAATAATTAACTATTTATTACTTTATTGCTATAATAAAGAAAATTAGGAAAAAACAAAACGGGTATGACAATAGAACTATTAAACAATTTAAATTCGGCACAACAAGAGGCTGTTACACATATTGATGGGCCGCTTCTAATTCTAGCAGGAGCTGGAAGTGGTAAAACAAAAACAATTACTACAAGATTAGCTTATCTTATAGGTGAAGTTGGAATTAACCCACAAAATACGCTAACTTTAACATTTACAAACAAAGCATCTAAAGAGATGAGACATAGAGCGACTGCTCTTATAAAGAATAATCAACAAACTATACCTCTTCTCTGTACTTTTCATAAGTTTGGATTACTTTTTTTAAAGTTTCATATAGATAAGATTGGAAGAGCAAATAGTTTTGTTATTATTGATAGTGAAGATAGAAAAAAGATTTTAAAAAGAATTGCTAAAGATTTAGATATAGATTTAAATATTTCACTTATATCATCAGAGATTTCAAGATATAAAAATACACTCTTAACACCAGATGAGGTAATATCTAGGACAGATTTAATTGATTATCAAAAGATAGCTAAGATATATAAATATTATCAGCAAGAGATAGAGTTTAATAATCTTGTTGATTTTGATGACTTATTAATGTTACCATATCAGATTTTAAGAGATAATGATAAATTAAGAGTATCTATAAGTAATCGTTACAGATATATTATGGTTGATGAGTATCAGGATACAAATGAACTTCAGTTTAAACTTTTAAAACTTTTAGCATCTGAGCATAATAATATATGTGTTGTAGGAGATGATGACCAGAGTATATATGGTTGGAGAGGCTCTAATGTTAAAAATATTTTAAATTTTTCTAAAAAATTCAGAGGTACAAAGGTTATAAAATTAGAGATAAATTATCGTTCTACAGAACCTATACTTAAAGTTGCTAATGAGCTTATAGAATATAATAGTCAAAGAGTAGCTAAAAAATTAATCTCTTATAGAGGAGATGGCAAAAGTGTTAGAGTTTTTCACTCATTAAATGAGAAGTTAGAGGCTAGAGCTATTGCAAAAGAGATAAAGGAGCTTTTAGAGAAGAAAGTTCCATCTAATGAAATTGCTGTACTTTATCGCATAAATGCACTATCTCGTTCTCTTGAGGAGGGATTTATTAAAGAGGGATTAGGATTTAAACTCTTGGGGGGTGTTCCTTTTTATGATAGAGCAGAGATAAAAGATATTATCTCATATTTTAGGATTATAGCAAATAGACATGATGATTTCTCCTTAGAAAGAGTAATAAATAGACCACGAAGAGGAGTTGGAAAAGTATCTGTTGATAGATTAAAGAAATTAGCATTTGAGGAACACTATTCACTATTTCAACTTTTAGATATAAAAGGTAGAAAAGAGTTATCTAAAATTATTAGTAAAAAAGGATTTATAAATCTTAAAAGATTAGTATTAGATATTCAAAAACTTATAGATATATCAAAAAAATCATTAATAGATTTTGTAAATGAGTTTGAAGATACTATAGGAGTTAAAAATCACTATAGAGTACTCTCTGATGGAGATGAGAGGGTAAAAAATATTGATGAGTTTTATGGATATTTTAAGGAGTATATAGAGAGCAATCCAGATAAGAGTTTAGATGATTTTTTAAATGAGATTTCACTCCAAAGTGAACAAGACCAGGTTGATGAGAACTCTGTTACTATTATGAGTGTTCATGCTTCAAAAGGACTAGAGTTTGAATATCTATATGTTATTGGATTAGAAGAGGAGTTTTTTCCAATTATAGGAGATGGGTATAGTATGGAGGAGGAGAGAAGATTAGCCTATGTGGCAATAACTAGAGCAAAAAGTAATTTAACACTCTGTTATGTTGATAGTCGTTTCTATAAGGGGCAAAGAAGAGTTATGAAAAGAAGCCGTTTTTTAGGAGAGGCAGGACTTATTAAGGGTGAGAAATTAAAGATTACAAAGCAATCGAAGTTTATTAAGGGTGATTTAGTTAAACATAAGATATTTGGAATTGGACGAGTTCAGAGTGCTACTAAATCTGGACGACAATATAAATTAAATATAAATTTTGGTGGGAAAAAGAGAGCAATTTTAAGCTCTTTTGTAGAATCAGTATAAAATGGAAATATTATGATAAGAAAAGAGAATTTTAAAGAGGTATTGAAGTGTTTAAACTTTATTCAAAAAAATGATATTTGGACGAAAAATTTTAAAGAGTTTGATTGTGAGTTAAAAGTAGATTTTAATGAAGAAAAGTTAATCTATCCAAAAGAGTTAAAAGTTAATGATAAAACAACATCAAATTTTAGTAGTCCTGAGAATTTTGTAGTATTTGAGTGTGTAAATAGACTTTTAAGACAAGGCTATAACCTTAAACATATAGAGTTAGAGAAAAAGTGGCAACTTGGGCATACTCAAAAGAGTGGTAAGGCAGATATCTATATAAAAGATAATAATGATAACTCTATTTTAATTATAGAGTGCAAAACGGCAGGAGCTGAATATAGAAAAGCTATCAATATTTTAGAAAATGATAGTAGAAATCAACTCTTTTCATATCTTCAACAAGCTCCAGAGACCCATTTTTTAGCACTATATACAAGTGATTTTATAGATAATAGAGTTGTTTCAAAATATTACCTCATCAATGTAAAAGATAATAAAGAGTTATTAGAGAATGATAAGAGTTTAAAATCATATAGAGAGGCTTCAAGTGTAGAAGATAAGTGGCAAGTTTGGTGTGATACTTATGATAAAGAGTATTCAACTATAGGACTTTTTGAAAATAATAAAGCTTATGAGATAGGTAAAAGTAAATTTACTATAGATGATTTAAAACCTATATCATCAAAAGATATTGGAGAGAAGTATAACCAATTTGCTACAATCTTAAGAAAATATAATGTTTCGGGTCGTGAAAATGCCTTTGATAAACTTGTTAATCTCTTTCTATGTAAAGTAACAGATGAGAAACAAAATCCAAAAGAGTTAAAATTTTATTGGAAAGGAAAAGCATACGACAGTCCTTTTAATTTTCAAGATAGACTTCAACAACTCTATAGAGATGGTATGAAAGAGTTTTTAGGAGAAGATATAACCTATATAGATAACAATACAGTAGATGATATATTTAAACTATATGATTTAGATACTGTAAAAAGGGGAATAAAAGATGTTTTAAAAAAGTTAAAATTTTTTACAAATAATGATTTTGCTTTTATAGATGTCCATAACGAAAAACTATTCTATAAAAACTTTGCTGTTCTTTTAGATGTTGCAAGACTTATTCAAGATATAAATCTAACTCACAGTGATGAAAATCAATTCTTAGGAGATATGTTTGAGGGCTTTTTAGACCAAGGAGTAAAACAGTCAGAGGGACAATTTTTTACTCCTATGCCAATAGTAAAGTTTATAATCAACTCTCTACCCAAAAAAGATAAGCCAAAAGTTATAGATTATGCTTGTGGAGCAGGACACTTTTTAAATGAGTATCATTTATTAAATAGAGATAGTAAAATTGTAGGAATAGAAAAAGAGTATAGACTCTCAAAAGTAGCTAAGGTTAGCTCTTTTATGTATGGTAGTAATATAGAGATAATCCATAATGATGCTTTATCTTATAATGAAAATATAAAAGATTTTAATATACTTATAGCCAATCCACCTTATAGTGTAAAAGGATTTTTAGAGACTCTAAAAGAGGAAGATAGAGGGAGATTTGAATTAATAAAGACTATAGATAGCAAAAGCTATATAGCAAATAATGCTATAGAGTGCTTTTTTATAGAAAGAGCAAAACAGCTTTTAGCAAAAGATGGTGTTGCTGGTATTATTGTGCCAAGCTCTATATTAAATAAAGGTTCAACAAATATCAATACAAAAAAGGGAAATATCTATGTAACTACTCGTGAAATTATTTTAAAATATTTTGATATAGTAGCTATTGCAGAGTTTGGAAGTGGCACATTTGGCAAAACAGGGACAAATACTGTTACACTTTTTTTAAAACGAAGATGTGATAATATAAATATAGCAGAGACATTTAAAGAGTTAGCAGATAAATTATATACTTGTCATAGATTTGATATGCAGAATATTTTAATAGATAAAGATATGCTTAAAAAGTATTGCTCTCATAATGAATTTGATTTAAAAATCTATGAGTCTTTTCTTTATGAAAACAGTTATTTAAAATTAAAAAAACTTAATTTTACTGTTTATACAAAGTCATTAAGATTAAAAGATTTTGAATATCATAGAAAAGAATTTTCAAAGAAGTCTTTTTTAGATAATAGACTTTTTGAGTATGATATATTTAAAGAGTATAAAAATACATTTGAAAAATTGAGTGAAACAAAAAATCGTAAAAAGAGAAAGAGTTATAAAGAGTTACCAAAAGAGGAGAAAGATGCTTTAGAGAAACAAGAGCTTATTAAATATATTAAACTTATAGAAAAAGATAAATTTTACTACTTCTGTTTAGCATATAAAAATAGTTCTGATGTAGTTATTGTAAAATCCCCATCTAAAAATAGTGAAAATAAGAAATTTTTAGGATATGAGTGGAGTAGTGCAAAGGGAAATGAGGGTATTCACTATATTACAAACAACTCAATTAATATAAATAGTAAAGATTTAGATGAAGAGGATAAGAGAATAGTTGAAAATATATCAGGATTAAAAGATATAAATACACCTCTCTATAATCCAAAAAATATAGATGATAACTCAAAAATCAATAAAATTATAAAAGATAACTTTTTAGGCATTAAAAGAGAGATACCAAATAATTTAAAAGAGTTTGTAACTCGTGCTAAACTTATTGATATGTTGGATTTTTCAAGAGTTGAGTTTAATAAGGCTTTGAGTTTAAGTCCTAATAAAAAGGTAATGATTATAGGAAAATCTAAATGGCAAAAAAAATTAGGTGATATTGTTAATATATTAATAGGAGGAACACCATCAAGAGCAAATCAAGATTATTTTAATGGCAATAATTTATGGGTTTCTATTTCAGAAATGAATGGGAATATAATCTATGATACAAAAGAAAAAATATCGAAAAGTGGTATTAAAAATTCAAATGTCAAATTAATACCAAAAGGCACTACACTATTAAGTTTTAAATTGTCAATAGGAAAAACTGCAATAGCTGGTAAAGATTTATATACTAATGAAGCAATCGCAGGTCTTGTTCCAAAAACCAATAAAATAAGAGATGATTATTTGTTTCATCTTTTCAATAGCAAACTTATCAATTTAGATAAAGATAGTTTTAATACATTTGGTAAAAGTTTAAATAGTAAATTCTTAAAAAATGAAGTAAAAATCCCCCTCCCACCCCTAAATATTCAAGAAAAAATAGTTAAAGAGTGTCAAAAAGTAGATAATGAGGTTTTAAA
>JALWDJ010000056.1 GCA_027014605.1 Campylobacteraceae bacterium | reverse complement strand
AGACTTATAAATCTATAATAGATAAATGAAAACCATTTAAAACTTAAAAATCTATCTTTAGATATTTTAAAAAACCAAAATGTAAATCCAGCAAGAGGAACTTTAAAACTATAGAGTAGTCCACCTAAAATAATTTTACCTCTAAGAAAAGATACTCCAGCTAACACTCCTATTCCCTCTACAGTTAATAGTAGAGTTATAAAAATAGCCAAACGAGTATAGTTATCTACTCTATTTATAATCTGTTGTAATTTTTGTAAGATTTTTAGTGATTGAATTTTATAATATATAGGTCTTGCTAAACTTTCCCATATTATCTCTTCAAAAAATATATATATAAAGACTAAAGTAAATTGAATAGCTAAGAGGACTCTTTGTCCTATTTTTTGGAAAATAACCATATATAACCTCTTTTAAAAAAGAAATTATATCATAATAATATTTGTATTTAGTGGAGTTGAAGAGATAACTATCTCTTCTTTAGAGTGCGAGAAACAAAATATATTTACTTTCTTCTAAGCTCTTTAATTCTTGCTTTTTTACCTTTTAAACCTCTAAGATAGAATAGTTTAGCTCTTCTTACTCTACCTCTTCTAACAACAGTAATACTCTCAATAGTATCTGAATAGATTGGAAAAATTCTCTCAACACCAATAGAGTTAGCACCAATTTTTCTAATTGTCATTGTTCTTCCTGTTCCCTGCCCACGAAGTGCAATACAGACTCCCTCAAAATTTTGTACTCTCTCTTTATCACCCTCTTTAATTTTTACACCAACACGAACTGTATCACCTGCTCTAAACTCTGGAACACTTTTGCTCTCTAACTGTTTCTGTTCAAAATTCTCAATATATCTATTTCTCATAAGATTACCTTTTATTTTTTCTCTCACCCAATATGAGTTTCTTATACATATCTGGTCTAAAATATTTTGTTTTACATTTAGCCATAGCATTTTTTAAGTCCGAGATTTTAGCGTGATTTCCCTTTAAAAACTCTGAAGGTACACTGCTTTTAGTATATATATTGGGTTTTGTGAAGGAGGGTGCTTCTAAAGCAGACAGCTCAAAACTCTCAATATCTAAAGAGTTTCTATTACCTAATACTCCATCTATATTTCTACAGATAGCATCAGCCATAATAAGAGATGGTAACTCTCCACCTGTTAAGATAAAATCACCAATAGAGAATACCTCATCAACCTTCTGTTCAATAAATCTCTCATCAACTCCTTCATATCTTCCAGATACAAAGACAATATGCTTCTTAGAAGATAGTCTCTTTGCATCATTTTGCCTAAATGGCTTTCCAACAGGTGTAGCCATAATTACATAGATATTTGTTGATTTCTCTCTAATAGCCTCAATAGAGTCAAATAGAGGTTGAGGAGTCATTAACATACCAGCTCCACCACCAACAATTGGTCTATCTACTCTATTGTGTTTATCTTTGGTATAGTCTCTTGGATTTATAAACTCTATTTTTAAAATATCTCTATCTATAGCTCTTTTTAGTATAGAGTCACTAAAATAGCACTCCATAATATTAGGAAATATAGTTAAGAATGTTAGGGTCACTTAACTCGCCTCTAAAATATCCATACTATCTTTAACAGTAATAATTTTATCTTCTATATTAGTAGATATTATATATCTATCTATATTTGGAATTAGAAAGCTATTGGAAAAACCCTTATCTATTAGACTCCTATCAGTTTTTATATATAGATAGTTTATATCAGCTAATCGTTGAACCTCTTTGACTATACCTAAAGTTATATTATCCTCTACAACTCTACACCCCTCTAAATCAAACCAAAAATATTCACCCTCATTTAGGTGGCATCTCTCTTTAGTCTCATCAAGTGATGCGTATAGTTTAGCATTAGTTAGTTTTTTAGCAATATCTATATTCTCATAATCTCTAAATGCTATAGTTCCTCTCTTTAAATTAATACGACTAATAGTAAGTCGTCCTACACTACTATCAAAACTATAACCAACTTTAAATTGTTCTGGAAAGTCTGTGTGGAGATGAAGCTTTAAATCTCCATGAAGTCCGTGGGTTTTACCCACTTGTGCTATAAAAAACTTTTTAGTTTTTTGCATAAATCATCTATTTTTTAGCCTCAACATTAACACGGTAATTTACACCACCCTTAGCCTTACAGCCTGATATTACCGTCTTAATTGAGTTTATCATTCGCCCCTCTTTGCCTATTAGTTTTCCTACATCTTCACTATTAGCTACAATAGTAATCTCATCATACTTCTCTTCAAGATTTTTTATTGAGACAGATATATCATCAGGATAAGTTACTAATAGTTTAGCATATTGAGAGACAAAATCAGTTACCATATCTTACTTCTTTGTAATCTTTTTAACTCTATCACTCATTCTAGCACCAACGCCAATCCAGTAGTTTAATCTCTCCTCATCAAACTTTATACCATCTTCTTTAACCATTGGATTATAATATCCGATTGACTCAATCCAACCACCATCTCTTCTTTTTCTACTATCTGTTACCACTATTCTATAAAAAGGTTTTTTCTTTCTACCCATTCTTGTAAGTCTAATTGCTGTCATCTTTTTCCTCTATATATTACTATTTTTAAGCACTGACAACTACCTCTAATGACTAAGACACTCATCAACACTTTTGAGAGCGAATTTTATCACAAATAGAATAAATTACTCTTTAAAACTCCTCTGAAAACATAAATCTAAATAGACTCTTATCTTTAGTATCACCATTATATATATACTCAAACTTAATAGGTAGTCTAAATATATTAAATAGTATAAAATCACTCTCTAGTCCTAAAGTCTCTTGATTATATATCTTATTACTATTTAGATAATCTATATTATATATCTTATCTTTAATATATATTGAGTTTCTCTGTATAGATATTGGAAAAGAGAAAAAATATAGAGGTGTATCTATACTCTTATATAGGCTAATTTCTGCACTCTTTACCTCTTTTGCATATATAGTTCTATCTAGCGTTGGTATAGTTATTACAAAATTATCTTCTATGGGGTTATTTAAACTACTATCAATCTTAATACCCTTATCAAGTCGCCTATCTAGGCTATCACTTTTTAGGAGAGTTCCATTAAATCCAATATAGCTCTCATAACCTAACCCATACAGAAAATCATATGCTGTTCCATATATTAGAGTATCTCTATCTTTTGATAATAAGAGATTTAATATATTTTTTGAGTTTGGATATTTACTAATGCCAAACCATTTAATATTGCTAATATCTAAAGATAACATTAGAGGTTTTCTATATATTGAGTCATACTCTTTTAAATAGTCTAAACTTAAAGATGCTCTATTATATCCTTTAGCTAAAAATGGTAATTTTAGATGTAGTAGATAACCATAATCATCTTCATTTTCATTATTATAATCTTTATTATGTGAAACTCCATATATATCTCCACCAAACTCTAATAGATTAGCACTATTTTTATAAGATAGTCCACCTATAACTCTCTGCTTGTTTGAAGATAATATTGTAGATAGACTATTTTGTATAGCTGGGTCATAAAAATCTGCCTTAAGATTTAATATAAATCCCTCATAGTCTGAAAAGCCCATACTTTGAGTAAGTGAGCTATATCTTAACTCTTTTATAGGAGAGTACTCTTTAGATTTTAAATTATCTTCATTAGAATACTCCATTTTAGATATTATATAGTCTGGTTTTGGAATTTTAGATAGTTTTGGTTTTAGATTAATTATTTGATATAGATACCCATTAGATGTAATTGTAGTAACAAATCCTCTTTTACTATCTATATTTTTAAAATCTATAATATCATCTCCACTAGAGACTCTATATATCTTACCATCTCTATATGAGTATATACCACTTCCATTTTTAGTTAAAGATATAAAATAGATACTATCTCTATCTACATCAGCAACAAAACCATAATGTCCATTATAGCTAAATATAGGTTTTCTATTTCTATATAGAGTTCTTATATTATCTCTCTGTTTAAAGTAGTATAAATCTCCACTATCAGATATAAATATGCTAGAGTTAGCAGTATCATAAAATTTATTATTTATATAGATATAGGGTATATCTAAAGATTTATTAATATCAAAATATACCATTTTACCATTTGGTAAAAATCCCTCTACAACTCTGCCTACTGTATCTTTTTTTATATATGCACTACTATCAAAAAGTCCCACTTTTATTTTGGTTGGAGATATTTTTGCTGAACTTGCTGTATAGTATATATTATTTATCTTAAATGGTTTTCCAACTCTATATGCCCCTCTTTTAAGAGCTGTTTTACCTTTTGAAAAAGATAATATTTTAGGATAGCTTCTATAATCACCTATTAGAGTATATATCTCTGATTTTGAGCGATTTAGATGGATAAAAAATTGACTCTTAGCGACAATCTTACCTTTAGTTACTCTATAGCCTCTATATTTAAATTTTATCTCATTTACAAACTCTTTTAGTAGAATCTCAAAAGATTTTCCAAAATGCTCTCTAAAAGTACTATTTACATAGAATGGAAATAGCTCTTTAGAGTAGGTTTTAAAATAGCTATTTACCTTTTTAATACCATACTTCTCCATTAAAAATCTCTGAAAAAATCCACCAACTAAATAGCTCTTTTCACCATATGGAAACTCTAATGTACTATTATACATAAGTTTGGGTATAATCTTGTTATCTCTTGTCATAGATACAACCTCACTTAGAGCATATCCACTATATAATCTTCCACCATTATTAAATCTTGACTCATTTAAAACAGCATTCCCCTCTAATAGAAAACTATTTATCATTAGATTTGGAATTGGAAAAACTGGAAATATACCTATAAATGATACTGGAGTATTTCCTAAGATTTTATGGCTAATATTTGATATTTCATTTGCTTTTGGATTTAATTGAAAGTTATGAGCAGTCTCATGAGATATAACCATCTTTAACCAAGAGTTAAAACAGAAGTAGTCAATATTTAAAACTCCAGCCCCATATAGAACTTGTGAGTTAAATGGTATCTGCGTTGAAAAGGCATTAGAGATTTGATTATTTTGAGAGGCGAGTCCAACATATAGAATATCATCTAATTTAAAATCAAACTCATCTTGATACTTTTTAATAATACTTTTTTGATAACTCCTGATTTTACTAATATTATACTCACTAGAGTATATATAGCTAATATTATTATCTTCTACTACTCTATATCTATCATTTGGCATAAACAGACTAAAATCTTTAGAGTATATAATTGATACTAAGAGTAATAGAAGAGTCCTTTTCAAACTAATAGTCCCTTATTTCTCTTTGCTTCTTTTATATCTCTTCTTAATATTGTATAGCTAGGTAGCTTTATAGGTAATATAATATCATTTAAATTCCCACTATGGATAGATTGAAACTCTTTTCCAGAGGTTGAGACTATCTTTTTAAATGTAATAAAAAATGAGTTGTTTATCTTTTCTATTCTACAGCTATCATTATCTATCTCATTAATAGTAACTCCCACAGGTAGAACTATCTCGACTCTATCTCCAATAGATGTCTTATCTTTACATCTCCAAGTTAATCCATCTTCACTAACTAAACCTGCCACTTGATGTGTTCCATCTTGAATTGTAAAGTTATGTGATTGTGTATTATTTCGCTCAAATGGTCTTGAGATGAGGTAGGCATCTGTAAAACCTCTATTTTGTGTTGTATGTAGCTCTTTTTGATACTTATTAGCATTAAACTCTCCTGCATAGAAGTCATCAATGGCCTCTCTATATGCTTTTGTAACAACTCCAACATAGTATGGTGATTTTGTTCTTCCTTCTATTTTAAGAGAGTCTATAACGCCTGATTTTAAAATTTCATCTATATGAGATGCCATATTCATATCTTTGGCATTCATAATATATGTTCCAACTCCCTCAACCTCATCTAGTCTAAATGTGGTATCTGTCTCTTTAGAGTGGGCATATATCTCATAAGGAAATCTACAATCATTAGCACAACTTCCTCTATTTGGTACTCTTCCTCTCTGCAATGCAGATACTAAACATCTTCCACTATATGCAAAACACATAGAGCCATGCACAAATATCTCTAACTCTAACTCTGGAATTTCTCTCTTAATCGCTTCACAATCTCTTAGGCTAATCTCTCTTGCTACAATTATCCTCTCAACACCCATATCATAATATACCTGTGCATCTAACACATTCATAACATTTGCTTGTGTTGATAGATGAATAGGGATATTTGGGGCTATCTCTCTTGCCATCTTAATAACTCCTGCACTAGATACAATAAAAGCATCAGGCTTTAACTCTGCCATCTGTGCAATATGTCTTTTATATAGTTTTATTTGAGAATTAAATGGAAAGCTATTGATTGTTGTATATACTTTTTTACCTAGAGTATGAGCATACTCAATTCCACTAGCAAAAGAGTCAATATCAAACTCTTTTCCTGAACGAATACGAAGGGAGAATGTACTTGTCCCTCCATATACTGCATCTGCTCCATAAGCTAATGCAATCTTAAGTTTTTCTAAATTACCTGCTGGAGATAATAACTCTGCTTTTTGCATAAAATTTTTTCCTATTTTTTTAGAATATTACAGTAATTTAATTTAAAGCAGAGGTTATCTCTCTATCTCTCCTCTATATGTTACAATTCCTCCCGAATGGTTAATAACATTTTGCATCCCATTTTGTTGAAAAACTCTCTGAACACTACCACTTCTAGCATCTGTTCTACATGTAAATATTATTTTTGTATCTTTATTAGCATACTCTTCAAAAAAGGATTGAGCCCAAGATTGAAATGATGAGGTAGGTTTTACCATATCAACACCCTTAATATGCCCCATATCATATTCCATCTGTTCTCTAACATCTACTAAGATAAAATCAACTTTTCCCTCACTCCTCTCTTTTAAAAGAGTCTCTAACTCTGAAGAGTTTACAAAATCTTTGTTTAATAATTCACTCATATTTAATAAGTTCCTTTATATTTTTTTAAAAAATATTATACATAAAAGTTATTATAGTTAGATGAACTCATAAATCACACTCATAAAATAAAGATAATTTAAATATAATTAAATTTATATATAAATATTTAAGGTATAAAAATGAAACTACTATTTTTTGCTCTAACTAAGAGACAATATAGATACTTTAAAAAACTATCTATCAACTTAAATTTAAAAAGTAAAATCATATTATTTCCATCTCTTAAATTAGATTTCAATGGATTAACACTTATAAAAGATATAGATACAAAATCTATTTTAGATATAAAATTAGAGGAGGTAGAGATAAAATATAAAAATCAAATCCATAGAGCATTATATAAAGTATTTCTTCAAATTCAAATACCTTGGATTATAATGGTGATATATAGAGAGTTAAAGAGATTTAAGCCAGACTATTTAGTATTGTGGAATGGAAAAAAATTCCATCAAGCTTTAGCCCTAGAGGTTGCAAAAAAATTAAATATTAAAAGTATATTTTTTGAAAATGGAGTATTACCAAATAGTACAACAATGGATTTTAAAGGGGTAAATGCATCTAACTCTATGGTTAGAGATATAGAGTTTTATAGAAAATTAAATTATAGAGATATAAAATTGCCAAAAGATTTAGAAGTTAGAGTATCTAAAAGAAAAAGAGAGGTATTTAAAACTAAATTACCTAAAAGATATATCTTTATTCCGTTTCAGGTAGCTTATGATACACAGATAATTCAACACTCCCCTTGGATAAGAGATATGTTTCAATTTTTTGAGTTAATAGAGTGGTTATCTAAGAG
Organism: Campylobacteraceae bacterium; assembly: GCA_027014605.1. Classification (GTDB taxonomy): domain Bacteria; phylum Campylobacterota; class Campylobacteria; order Campylobacterales; family Sulfurovaceae; genus UBA1140. Next base: position 2,398 of record JALWDJ010000056.1, on the reverse strand, counting down.
GATAGATATACCATTTATTATAAAAGAACACCCATCAGATAGAGTTAGTGACTATAGCAGTCTATATAAAAGAGCAGGAAAAAATATTATATTTAGTAGTGAAAATACACAAAGACTTATAGAGAACTCTTTAGCTGTTATGACAATAAACTCTAGTGTAGCCATAGAGTCACTTCTATTTAAAAAGAGAGTTATAGTCTTAGGTGAGGCTTTTTTTGCAATTGATGGATTGGTAAAAACTGCCACTTCAAAAGAGGAGATTTTAGAGATATTAAGAGATTTAGAGGATTGGAGAGTAGATAATCAACTAATAGATAATTTTTTATACTATCTATATTATGATTACCTCATTCCTACAAATTGGAGAGAGCCAAATAGTAAACACTATAAGGCTATTAGAGATAGAATTTTAAATTAGCTCTACTCCTCTCTCTCCCTCTTTAATTGAGCCAATAATATAACCATCTGTAGCTCTACAGAAGCTATCTACATCTTTACTATCAACAACTACAACCATACCTACACCCATATTAAATGTTCTATACATCTCATCACTATCAATATATTGACTCATAAACTCAAATATAGGAAGAACTCTTATAGTATCTTTTTTGATAACTGCTTTAAGGTTATCTGGCAATACTCTTGGGAGATTTTCAACCAGTCCACCACCTGTAATATGTGCTAAAGCCTTAATCTTATCTCTATGCTCTTTAAACTCTTTTACATATATTCTAGTAGGAGTAAGGAGTATATCTATTAGAGGTTTTCCATTAAAATCGCTATTTAAACTCATATCTAATTTCTCAAAAAATAGTTTTCTAACTAATGAAAATCCGTTTGAGTGGATACCTGAACTTGGAAGTGCAATAAGGCTCTGTCCTGCTTTAACATTAGAGATTGTATCTAATTCACTCTTTTCAGCAATTCCAACAGCAAAACCTGCTAAATCAAAATCGTCATTAGAGTACATTCCTGGCATCTCTGCTGTCTCTCCACCTATTAAAGCACACTCTGCTTGTCTACAACCCTCTGCAATTCCAGCTACTACCTCTTTGGCATTATCTAGTACTAGCTTACCTGTAGCATAATAGTCTAAAAAGAACATTGGAGTACCAAAGTTACAGATTAAATCATTTACACACATAGCTACTAAATCTATGCCAACTGTATTAAATCTATTGCTATCTATTGCTAATTTTAACTTTGTTCCAACTCCATCAGTTGCAGATAGAAGTATAGGCTCTCTATATCCTGTAGGCAAAGCGTAAGCTCCTGCAAAAGAGCCAATTCCTCCAATTACATTTTTATCAAAAGTTGATTTAACATCAGATTTAATAGTCTCTACAAAACTATTACCTACATCTATATCTACTCCAGCATCTTTATATGAGATATTTGCCATTAATCTTTATCCTTTTTTTTGCATGGTGGAAAAGCACTCTTTAATACTTGTGTAATATAGCAAAAACCTGTTAAGCTACTAATAATTAATATAACCATAGCTCCAAACTGTAGTAAAAATCCAGCCTTAATAGAACCAGTTACAACTAACATCATAGCTATACCCATAACCATAGCTAAAAGAAGTTTCTCTAACCTCTCAACACACATAAAATGCCCTCCAATTTTTTGGTGCTATTATAGCATAGATTTGAGACTTTAGATAAATTAAACTTCTTAATTTTAATCTCTTATCATGAGTGGTGTAGTACCATAGAAAGCTTTATAATCATCATAACCTATTTTATTAAGAAATAAACTTCAAAAATATCTAATGCTTTTATATAACTTTAGGAAAAAGTTTGAAAACTAGTTTATTTTTAGAAAATGCTCTACAAACTTAGTCTTACTCATCTAACAACTTATTGATTCTATCTTGTCCCAACCACTTAACCATTAACTTACTTTTCATAAAATAATTTTTCTTCTTTTTGTTACCTTTAACAGTAGGATAAACCCTCTTAATAGCCTCTTCAAGCTTATCCTTATCTTCATCACTAGGATTTTGAATAGATTTTATAACCCTCTCAATACCTTTACCATCTCTAGCAGAACTAAAATCCAACCCTTTACTACTCTGTTTAGTTTGAGCCTTAGTAACCTTGTTTAACTCATCTTTAGCCTCTTGTAACATTGGAGAGTTAGGATAGTTGTTGATATAATCTCTAAGAGCTTTCTCTTTGTATTTCTTGCCAACCCTTAAGACTGCTTTCCATTTATCTTTTGCATCTTGTATCTTTGCTTCTTCAATTTTTTTCTTCTCTTCTTCTTTTATTTCATCAAGTTTTTTATCTATTTTTTCTATAAACTTATGATTTGGATTTTTTTCTTTAAATTCTTCTATATATTGAATATTTTGACTTGATAAAATTACTTCTAACTCCCTCTCCTCTTG
>JALWDJ010000055.1 GCA_027014605.1 Campylobacteraceae bacterium | reverse complement strand
TAAAAAATGGCTGGACAGTTTTATAGACTTCAAAAAGCCACCAAAACCCCGAGATATAGAGATTTTAAAAAGATTAGAAGTAGAGATTAAAGATAGTAATTATTATAATATTTTGATAACTTAAAATAGGACTCTTTTTAAATATGTTATAATCATCAGATGAAAACCTTAATAGAGAAATTAGATTTAGAGATATATATAGAAAAATTTAAAAAGTTTTATGCAAGAGATAAAGAGATAACAATAGTAGGAGATATTAATCAACACTATAGATATATAAATGCCCTATCTAAGGTAGAGTTTCCAGATATTAAGACTGTTCCAAATTTAGATATAGAGTTAAATAGAATTAAAAAATATGGAATTTTAGGACTTAAGGAGATTTATAACTTCATGATAATAGTGAGTTTTTTTAACTCATTAAAGAGTCTAACTCTTCTTGAACCATTAAACAGATGGATAGGCAATATAGATATACCAGATGAGATTAATGATATTTTACTATATTTTACAGATGAGGGAGATTTAAATCCTCAAAAAGAGCCAGAGCTATATGATATAGATAGAGCCATAAAGTTAAATAGAGCATCTATTAAAGAGTCTCTATATAAAATGGCACACTCATCTAAACTTAAAGATTATCTAGTTGATACTCAAATTCACTTTTTAAATGGAGAAGAGACTCTACTTGTTAGAGGTGGATTTAATAGAGCCATTAAAGCCTCTGTAGTTGGAAGAACAACAGGAGGATTTTTCTATATCCTACCTCAAACCATTTCACATCTAAAAGAGAAAGAGTCCAAGCTACTATCTAAAAGAGAAGAGTTAATATATAGATATGCTAAAGAGTTCTCTACTACTTTTCATAAATATTACCTCTTTTTAAGATTTATAAATAGGGAGTATGATAGATTTGACCACTACCAAGCTCGTGTTAGATTTGCTAAAGCTTATGATTATGAGTTTATATTGCCATCAAAATCAAAAGGGATAAAATTGAGTAGATTTGCACACCCTGCCATTGATAATCCAAAACCTATTGATATAACTCTTGATAAATCTGTTATGTTAATTACAGGAGTAAATGCAGGTGGAAAGACTATGCTCTTAAAATCTCTGCTTAGTAGTGTATATATGAGTAAAAATCTTTTACCATTTAAGTGTGACTCTTCAAATACTAAAATAGGACACTATAAATCTATTGAAGCAGTTATAGATGACCCACAATCTGTTAAAAATGATATATCTACATTTGCAGGTAGAATGGTAGAGTTTGCTAAACTATTTAAAAAAGAGAATGCAATTGTTGGAGTTGATGAGATAGAGCTTGGAACAGATAGTGATGAGGCATCAGCTCTATTTAGAGTAATGCTTGATGAATTAAGAAAAAGAGATATTACATTTATTGTAACAACTCACCATAAGAGATTAGCATCACTTATGAGTGGAGATGATGATGTAGAGCTTATTGCTGCACTATATGATGAAGCCAAAAGAGAGCCAACTTATACTTTTTTACAAGGTAGTATTGGAAAGAGTTACGCTTTTGAGACAGCAGATAGATATGGTATCCCCTTTTATATTATAGAGAAAGCAAGAGAGATTTATGGAGAGGATAAAGAGAATTTAAATGAGTTAATAGAAAAATCCACCTCTTTAGAGAGAGAGATGAGACTAAAAATTAAAAGAGTGGATGGTAAGTTAAAATCTTTAGAGAAAAAGAGAGCCAATTTAGAAAAAGTTGAAGAGAGATTAAATGAACAATATAGAAAAGCTATTGCAACTTTAGAAAATAGATATAATGCAGCTATAAAAAGAGCTAGAGAGGCGATAAAAGTTAAAGAGTCAAAAGATGGAAGACGACTACTTAATGAGGCACATAGATTTAAAGAGAACACAAAAAAAGCAAAAGAGATAAAAAAATTAAATAGAGAAATCTTAGAGATTGGAGATAGAGTAAAATATCGCTCATCTAAAGGAGAAATTTTATCCATTAGAGGAGAAGAGGCAACTATACAGATAGATGGATTAAAGATGAGAGTTCCACTATTTAAACTTAAAAAGATAGAAGAGTTATCAAAAATTAAAAAAATAAAAAATAATATAACAGTTGAAAAACCAGATAGAGGAGCAATATCTATTAAACTCTTGGGTTGTTTTGCAGATGAAGCCTTAGAAAAACTTGATATATTTTTATCAGATGCACTAGTTAATGGTTTTTCAGAAGTAGAGATTATTCATGGAACAGGAAAAGGAATTTTAAAGAGAGTAATTATAGATTACCTAAAATCCTATCCTAAACTACAATCATTTTATGGGCAAAAAGGTAATCTAGGTGTTACTATAGTAAAACTCTAAAGAGTTATTAATCATTTGTTAAAAAATTGTTATCTTTTCTTTGTTATAATAAAAAAAATTTGAGTTTAGGAGTTTAAATGCCATCTATTATTAGCTTATTCATTCTAGGATTAATTTTTATGGGTTGTGGAAAAGATATTGAGGATTTATCTATAATATCTATAAAGAAACAGCAAAAGACTATCAATAGTGTACAATCAAAATCTAATACTATATCCCCAACTCTACAAGGAACTTATACTCTTCAAGAAGGAAACTACTCATATAATGGTAAATTAGACCGTTTAACACATGCTGTTACTGGTTCTGATTTAATTATTGAAAAACTTGATAGTGATGATTATGGATACTATTTGACTATGAAAGTAGATAATTTAACTACTCAAGATATTGGTATTTTTCATAAACAAGATAATAAATTTTTTAAGAGAATTATATACTCCCCCGAAATTACAAAGGATTCTAATATTACAATAGATTCCAATATTTCAAATCCTAGTTTACAAACAGAGATAAAAAAAGATGTCATATATATTAAACAAAATAAAAATACTCTCTCAATTAATATGAAAGTTGGAGAGGGAAGAATAAGCATAATATGGATTAAAGAGTCAAATAGTACAACTCCTAATACAAAAGAGTTAAAAGAGGCAGAGCATGAGTACTATAAGACATATAAAGAGAGATTTAATTTATACTTTAAAGAGGATTAATATATAAAAACTCTCTATATCTATCCCACATCAAGAGCTATTAGAAAAGCTTATGAGGAGTTAAAAAGCAGAAGTGGATTTATACCAACTCTTATGAGTATTGATGAATTTGAGAAAAAGATAGTAATCTTACCCAATCTTACAATGGTTGAGCCTCTTCAAAGAGTTATATTTTTTAAGGAGGCATCAAATTTTAAAGATTTCAAGAAGCTAAAAATAGATAGAAATCTAATTAAATTTTTTACTAAAAGTAATTCAATAGTTAAATTTTTTGAAGAGCTTAGTTATGAAATGGTATCCTTTGATGATTTAATAGGTGGAGACATATATGCAGAGTTTGATAGAGATATTAGATTACTTCAAAAGTTATTTGAAAATTATCAAGAAGTTTTAGAAAAGAGAGGCTTAACAGATAGAGCGTTTACTCCTGATATATATAGATTAAATTATGGATTTATAGAGAATTTTAGTAGATATGAACTCTTTTTAGAGGGTTATTTAAGTAGATTTGAACTTCTACTTATAGAAAAAATAGCAGAGAGCAGACCATTTATTATACACTTTTCAACTAGTAAATTTAATCAAAAGGCTCAAGAGAGATTTTTTGAGTTAGGTATTGATGAGTTACCAATGAATAGCTTTATCTCCTTTGATTTACATAGTAAAAAAATTATAGATATTAAACCAAATAGTCTAAAGATTAATGCTAAAGTCTTAAGTGTAGAGGAGAGATTATCTCAAATTCCAATTTTATTTGAAGAGATACAGAATATGGTAAATAGTGGCATACCTCCCGAGGAGATTGCAGTAGTTTTACCAGATGAGAAATTTAAATATACTCTAAAGCTATATGACTCATATAATAATCTAAACTTTGCTATGGGATTTGATTACTCTAAAAGCAGAAACTATAAGGAGTTAGAGGCTATAAATCTATATTGGCAAGATTTTTCTGAAGAGTCAATAAATCTTTTAAAAAAATATAATATTTCTATAGAGAAATTAAAAGAGTTATCATCAAATAATATAGTAGAGGTAGATGATTTTTTTAAAAGTATAAGTTTTATTGATTTAAATTTAGAAAAAGATATAGTTAAAAACAGTTATCTTAACTTTAAAAAACTATTTAAAAATGAGGAGATGACTCTAAAAAATTGGCTCTTTTTATGGTTAAAGAGATTAGTAAAACTTACTATTGATGATGTTGAGGGGGGAAAAGTTACAGTTATTGGAGCATTAGAGACAAGAGGTGTTAAATTTAGAGGTTTAATAGTTTTAGATTTTAATGATGGAATAGTTCCTGCTATTCCTGCTAAAGATAATTTTTTAAACTCAAATATAAGAAAATTGGCAAATCTTCCAACTAAAACAGATAGAGAGGCACTTCAAAAGCAGTTATATAAAAGGGCGTTAGAAGAGTCTGAAAAATCTGTAATTATCTATTCACAAAGTAATAATAGGTCTCCTGCTTCATATCTATATGAGTTAAATTTAGGAGTAGGTAGAGAGGTAGAGCCAAATTTAGAAATTTTATATAATCAACCATCTATGATTATTAAAATTAGTGACCCTATTATTAGCAATTTTAACGCAAAAGATATTATCTGGTCAGCTACAAGACTGAAAACATTTTTAAGTTGTAAAAGAAAATATTACTATCAATATGAGAAAAAATTAAAAGCTAAGGATGATGGAGAGATAAATGAGGGAAGATTTCTACACTATCTATTAGAACATCTCTTTAAAAATAGAACTCATTTTAACTCTATTGAAGCAATAAAATATGAGATAGATAGACTATTTGGTACTCTTTTAGAGAATAAAAGTGCTAAGATAGAGTTTAATAAACTCTTATGGAGAAAAAAATTAGATAAATTTATGAAGAGTCAAATAGACCATTTTATAGATGGTTGGAGAGTAGAAGAGATAGAAAAAAATATAGATGGAACTATTAATGGACTTAAATTTAAAGGTGTTGTTGACCGTATTGATAAATACAGGGATAAAAGACTTATATTAGATTACAAAAGTGGTTCAATAACAGAGGGAAATAGAGTAAAAAATTTAGAAAAATTAACAGATTTCCAAATGAGTATATATAGTGAAATTCTAAAAGATAAATATAGCAATATAGAATTAGCCTTTATAGAGCTATTTGATGGGAAAATAATACCTATTACAGAGTTAAAAGCAAAAACTAAAATACTATATAAAATTATTGATGATTTAAAAAATACTAAAAAGATAATAGCTTTAAAGTGTGAAGATTTAAATAGATGCAACTATTGTGACTATACACTACTTTGTCAAAGAGCTGATTATCTTTAAAGTAAATTTATTTTAATTTTAATATTCTCTCTCTTTTTGTGCCATCTCTACCATACTATTTATCTCAGATAGCAGTATTGGGTTCTCTTTTATTATTATTTCTAACTCCTTAGTTGATAATTTCTCTTTTTTATATAGAGGTTTTAATTTAAACCATATTTCAGAAATTTTATCTAACTGCTCTTCTATTTTTCTATTTGTTGGTTTAATAATATTCTCTCTACTATTACCATCTATTAAAGACTTTAAAGAGTCATCAAATAGTTTAATAGAATTTTTTAGTTTATTAGCATACTCTTTTTTACCTTGAATAACTAAAAGTTTCTCTTTTGTTATCTTTTGAGATAACATTCTCTCTCGTCCTGCAATATTTATAACATGTAATCTTGCTTTTTCTAAATAGTTATGTGATTTATTAGATTTCTCATACTCTTTTACTAAATCATCAGATACCTTTAAAAGCTCTTCATTTTTACTAACTATATAGGCAAGTGACTTTTTATCTTTATCTTTTAAGTTAATAATATTTTGAATATTTTTATAAAAAGGTATCCAATTCTTCTCTACAATAGCTATCTGCTTTTTAATCTCTTTATCATTAGTTGGGATACAACCTAAATCTTTATCACCATTTTTAAAAGCATTTAAAGTTTTATCATATAGTTTTGAGTATCTTTTTAATTTTTTTATATTTTTATCTCTGTCTATATTTGAGCTTACAAGAAGTGCTAATTTTGTTACTCGTTGAACTAACATTCTCTGTTTTCCAGATAAATTTACCCTCTTTTTTAAAATTTTACTCTTATTTATAAAATTATCTAAAATAGATGCAAATTTAAGCCTCTGTTTAGCTCTATTGATTGATTTTGTATATAGAGTAACAACACTATCCATTTCTACTAAAAGATTATCTAAGATTTCTATAGCCTTTTGCGTATTTTTACCCTTTAAAGCACTATTTAGTATAGATTGCATATCTTTCCAACTCTTATCTACTACTTTTAATTGGTTTACAATATTAGAAATCTTTGTTCCTACAAGTTTTAAATTTTTATCTCCTCGTTGCAATCCATTTAATATTTTAGAAAATAACTCCCTAGACTCTTTAAAATCTCTAATATGACTCTTTTTATCTAAGTTATTTTTAATAGCAAGTATATCTTTTGCCATTCTTTGAGTTAACATTCTCTCTTTTCCTGCAAGATTAATATCATTTGCAAGTCTGAATTTATTATTTCCATTATCTAGTGAACTATATAACTCAACAACTCTATTCATCTTTTTTAATAGAGTCATATTATTTTTCTCTAAAAATTCATAACTACTCTCTTTTGCTCTATTTGATAATATATTTTTAATCTCTTTATAAAAAGGTTTCCATAGTCTATTTACATTTATTAACTCTTTAGATATATTTTTATTATCTATTTTTACTAAATCTATAGATTTATCTCCATTTATAAGTCCTTTAAGTGTTTTATCAAATAGACTACTGCTCTCTTTTAATCTTTTAATACTCTTATCTTTTTCTAAATTTGCATGAATAAGTAGTGCCTCTTTAGTCATTTTTTGAATTAACATTCTCTGTTTACCTGCTAAATTAATGGTATTTGCTAATTCTTTCTCTGTTGTAGCAAGTAGTAAATTACTAAAAAATAGTATTAAAACTAATAGTATATTTTTCATATTTAAAATCTCCTTTAATATTTTAAATCTATTATATACTATTTTATATTTTATTATGTTTTGAAATTTAAATTATTAATCTATTTAAATTTCAATTATAAAAAAAAATATATCAAACTCTATATATTTGTTGTCCTATCTCTTTATATCTTATATAATATTTTTCAACAAAATTTAGTATATTATCATCTTTTGGCAGATAGATTCCATTATCTTTTTTTATATATTTAGATAGATATATATTAGCATCTAACTTATTTATATAGTGTTGTGCTAAATCTATATATGCTTTTTGATATATCTCTTTCATATTTAGATATCTATTATAGTTAATTTCTACTCTATCATTAAATTTAATAATACCAGATTTAAATAGTAAATCTAAATGTATTAACCCTTCACAATAATATGGCAATACTTCTCCAACTTCCCTCCATGAAATAAGTCCAATGGCTCTACTTACTAAATCATCTATAATATGCTCAATTAACTCCTCTTTCTCATTATGGAAAAATGCCATTATTCCACCTGTAGTTGCCTTAAACTCTTCTATATTTTTGAACTCCCCACTAACATTCATAATAGTTTCTGTATCCTCTGATACCCATAAAATATGTCCAAACTCATGACCAATAGTAGATATATCATATATCTTATACCATATATCAGAACTATTTTCCACTAAATTTTTTTGTTTTTTTACAAAATCAATACCAAATGTCTCAACAGAGAGTTGCATAATAGGTTTTGCTCTTTTACTCTCTAATACAAAATCAGCATAAGCAAAAATCTTTTTTCCAAACTCTATGGATACTTGTTCATCGTTTGGTACAACTTGTGCAGAGAATAATCCATTAAACTCTGCTCCATAATACAGCATCGGTTTACCAATATAGAGTTGGGTATTATCTACCTCTGAGATATTTTTATTAACTATACTCTCTAGCTCATCTCCTTTTAATTTATTTGATAACTTTATAGCAAACTCTCTAATACTCTCTCTTGTTTTAGAATTATCTTGTAGTTTTGGATTTACTACTCTTAAATCCCATTCTAGGGCAACTGCTTTCCTAAAATGGTCTTCATAATACTCTAGTGGATGTCCTATCTGTATTGGTGTAGTTATCTTCATCCATGCTCTATCTACATTTGCCCAATATCCAATTAATTTCTTAGGCTCTGTTACTGAAAAGGCTTTTTTAATTGCTACTAGATACTCAATCCATGCCTCTTTTTGGTTAAAAACCTCATCTCTCTCTAAACTTAAATTCTCAATACAATCCTCTATAACAGATACTACCTCTCCAACCTCTTTAGGAAAAGCATTTGAATATGCTACACTCTTATATATATCTTTATCTTTTTCTAATACAGAGTAACATCTATCTCCAATATTTCCATTAGGGTCTAAATCTAATAGATTATTGTTTTGAAGCATTTTTAAAATAGCCTTTTCGTCTCCATTATACTCTTTTAATAACTCTCTATTTATTCCATTAATAATCCTTGCAGTCCAACTAGATTGCCATTTACTAATAGCCTCTCCAATATTATGAACTCCCTCTATTAATATTTGATAAAATGGTGTTAATAACCCTTCTATCTCTATCCATGCAATAAAATATTCATGCCTTAATAGATACATATCTTTTACAAATTGATATGCTATCTCTTTTTTTTCTATAATTTCATTTTGAGTAAATCCCTCTTTTAAGAGAATTTGCTCTAATGCATCTTCTCTTAAATTAACAATACGAACCAAAGATGCCATAACAGTCTCATCATTATATGGTAATCCTATCTCTTTTAAAAACTCCTCTATAACCTTTTTAGCTCTATTATTTCCTCCCTCCAAAAGTTTATAATAGTCATTAAGCTCCCTCTGTCTACTCTCTAGCTCATCATATATTTTTTGCAAATCTTGCATAAATTTCTGTTGCATTTTTTACCTTTATAAATAGAATTATTATAAATCTTATATAATTTTTCTTTAGCTTTTGGTTACTTTTTAACTCATTATTAATTTTTTTTTAATTTTTAAACACCCAATATTAGATTGTATTTTTATAGTTGAATATAAAAAAAATATGATTTTTTTATGTTTATTTATATTAAAAAATCTTAAAGATAAATTAATTTTTTATTTTAATAAAATGGCTTGAAAGCCCTATTTTATGGGATTTATTCTTAAAATGAACTTTCATATAATTATTAATATATGAGTAGTTAAATAGATTTTTTCTGTAACATATCTATAATAGGCTTGGCTAATTTTAAAGCTTTAGAACGGTGTGAAATCTCTCTTTTTACACTACTATCTAACTCTCCTAGAGTTTGAGTGTAACCTATAGGGATAAATATTGGGTCATAGCCAAAACCTCTATCTCCTCTTATATTTGTAATCACATCTCCATACATCCATCCATGAACACTATACTCTCCATATCTACTAACTATAGCAATAGAGGCTGTATAGTATGCTTTAGTTTTTACTACTCTCTTCTCTTTGAGTCTATCAATTAATTTTAGTAAATTTTGTCTATCTGTAGCATTAAATCCTGCATATCTAGCAGAATATATATTTGGTTCTCCATTTAAAAGTGGAACTGATATTCCACTATCATCTGATATTACTATATAATCTTCTCCTAATTCATTATATATTTCTCTAGCCTTAATAAGTGCATTCTCTTTAAAGCTACTACCATCTTCAATTATATCTATATCTCCTAAAATTTCAGAAAAAGAGATAATATCTTCATCAAATATATCTCGAAACTCTTTTAGTTTTCCTCTATTTTTTGTTGCTAATACTATCTGCATATTTAACCTTTTTTAAATAATTTATATTTTTTATATATTTATCAAAAACCCTCTTCCCTAAGACAGAGATGAATTAAAGAATATTTAATAAAGTTGTTTTTTATTATATTTATGATAGTTTTTTAACATTCTTAAAATTTGTATTTCCATAAAATTTTAACAACGATAAAAACTACAATATTATACTAAAATAGATATGTTTTAGTATAAAAAAGAGTCACCAAAACTAGCACAAAACAGACAATCCACTAGCTGTAACTATAATTAATTATAAAAAAAAATTATAGTTAGGCAACCCTGTAATAGTTTTCAAGAATATATTTTATAGATTCTTTTTT
>JALWDJ010000054.1 GCA_027014605.1 Campylobacteraceae bacterium | reverse complement strand
TTTATTATAGTATGTGAAATTATATAGTTTTTTTATTATATATAGATTAAATTATGCATATATCAGCAATTTTATTTCTTAAATATTATTGTTTTTTGCTACTATTAAGATAAATATTTTAGACTTTTACAAAAATAGTATTATATTATTTAATATTTTTACTCACTATGTATTTTCTTAATTTTTAGATAAAATTTCAATGATTTTTAATATAAGGATTATATATGGGACTTAGCATAGGACTTGTAGGATTACCAAATGTAGGAAAATCTACAACATTTAATGCTTTAACAAAAGCACAGAATGCACAGAGTGAAAATTACCCTTTTTGTACGATTGAACCAAATAAGGCAGTTGTACCTGTACCTGATTATAGACTTGAAGAGTTGGCAAAAATAGTAAATCCTGAAAGGATACAGTACTCAACAATAGATTTTGTTGATATTGCAGGTTTAGTTAAAGGTGCTAGTCGTGGTGAGGGATTGGGAAATAAATTTTTAAGCAATATTAGAGAGACAGAGGTAATTTTACATATTGTAAGATGTTTTGAAGACCCAAATGTAGTTCATGTAGAAGGTTCAATTGACCCAATTAGAGATGTTGAGATTATTGAGCAAGAACTTCTATTTGCAGATTTAGATAGACTTCAAAAACGAGTTGACTCTTTGAAAAAAAAGGTTAAAGGGAATGATAAAAATGCAAAAGCACAACTTGCTATTGCAGAGGAGCTATTAGAGCATATTGCAGATGGAAATCCTGTCTCAACCTATGAGAAGAGAGATGATGACGCTTTTTTAGCACTCAATAGAGATTTAAGATTATTGACTTCAAAAGAGATTATCTATGGTGCTAATGTAGATGAAGATGGATTGAGTGAGGATAATGAGTTTGTTAAATCTCTAAAAGAGTATGCTAAGAGTAGAGATTATGAGGTTATAAAACTCTGTGCAAAAGTTGAAGAGGAGATGGTTGATTTTGAAGAGGATGAGAAACAGGAGATGCTTGAAGATTTAGGAGTTAAAGAGAGTGGATTAGAGCAGATTATCCATAAAGGTTTTGATAAATTGGGACTTCAGAGCTACTTTACAGCAGGAGTTAAAGAGGTTAGAGCATGGACAATTAAGAAAAATACTACTGCTCCAAAGGCTGCTTCTGTTATTCATAATGATTTTGAAAAAGGATTTATTAGAGCAGAAGTTATATCTTATGATGATTTTATAAAATATGGTGGTGAAGCAGGAGCGAAAGAAGCTGGTAAGAGCCGTTTAGAGGGTAAAGATTATATTGTTCAAGATGGCGATATTATGCACTTTAGATTTAATGTTTAGATAACTTTTTTAAGAGCCAATTATTGGCTCTTTACTATTTTTCTTCTATAGAAACAATCTATTCACAATTTTTTGTTAAAATTTCATAACACACTTACATATTTTTTGGTATTATTAAATATTATATTATAAGGAAGTATAAAAGAAGATGAAAAAAATATTATTAATTATATTAATGTTTACTATTTTTTTAAATGCAGGAATAACTCTACCTGATAATTTTGAGAGTAACTTTAAACAGACAATTACAAATGATAAAGGAAAAGTGATTAAATATAGTGGTAGAGTCTATTTTAAAGCAGATAGAGAAACTTTTTTAGATAAATTTAATCAACCAATGGTATTAAGCAGTAAGCTATTTAAATGGATATACTCATCTCCTACAAAAAAAGATGTATGTAGTGACGGTACTCAGATTATTATTATTGACCATGATTTAGAACAGATTTCAAAATATTTAATAGATGATGGATTAGATTTAGAAAAGGTTTTAAATGTTGCAAAAAAGATTAGTAGAAAAGATTATAAGGCAGTATATAAAAATATCGAATATTTAATTACTATGGATAAAAATAACCATTTAAGCAAGATATTCTATGTAGATAATCTTGATAATAAAGTTAGAATAGTTTTTTTAAATATGAACTATAATAATCCAAATTTTAAAAATAGTAATTTAGAGTGTCCTGAAAATTCAAATTATGATGTAATAGAGGAGTAAGCTTTGAGTAGTATATTTTCAATATTTTCAACAAATACAGAATTTCTAGTTTTTATAACTCTATTTTTTACTCTGAGCCTCTCAATTAGTATAATAATAGTACTATTCTTAACAAAAATTAAAAGTTTAAACTCTATTTTAGCACAAGCAAAAGAGATAGATAGTGCTAAAATTAAAAAAATTCAAGAGTTAGAGAGAGAATTAGAGGAACAAAAGAGAATAAGTAGAGAATTAGATATAGAACTTAGGTTTATGCCTAGAAATAAAAAAAGATTAAATGATGCTATAGACTATATAAGAGATTTAAAAGAGCAGTTACATAATAAAAGTAAAGAACATAGAAGTATCGTTAATAAATTAAGAGTAGATTTTGAACAGTTAAAAATCCATTATGATTTATTACAAAAAAGTTATAATAGACTTCAAGAGAGATATAATGATTTAAAAAGAAGAAATGAAGAATTAATAGAAGATAATAATACTCTTCATGTTAAATTAAGAGATATAAATCTAGCTAATTATGTAAAAAATAGAAAAATTAACAATTAATTAATCAATTAATTAGTTAATTGTTAACCTTATATAGTTATACTTTTATTAGTAAAATACAAAATTAAAGGAAAACAATGAAAAAAAGACTTTTACTATCAACATTAACAGCTGGATTACTTCTTAGTACTACTATAATACAAGCAAAAACAGATACTAAAACATTAATAAAAGAAGAGATAACACAAACTCAAAAAAACTTTAAAAAAGCTCCTAAAGAGATTACAGAAGCACTTAATGCAACTTCTATTGCAATGCAAAATCTACAAAATAAAAAAATAGATGAAGCAAAAAAACAACTTAAAATAGCTACAGAAAAATTTGATTTAGCTCTTAAAAATGACCCTACTTTAAATATTGTACCATTTGATGAACAGATTACCGTATTTGAAAATCTATCTACAGTAAAAGAGATTAATAATATATTAAAATTAACACAAGAGTTATTAAAACAACATAGATTAAATGAAGTAAGAGTAGCCTTAGCTCCCCTAAAAGATGAAATAGATATTCAAACAATATCTCTACCAATGAAAATTTTTCCAATGGCAACAAAAGATGCTTTAAATGCATTAAATAAAGGTGATAGTAAAACAGCAATTCTTACTATGGCAAAAGCATATAATACATTCCTTATTGAAGAAGCTATTATTCCATTACCATTACTAAAAGCTCAAGATTTAATCATAGATGCTTCAAATTTAGATAAAAATAAAAAAGAAGAAGCAATTAAACTTTTAGATAATGCTAAAGAGGAACTAGAGAGAGCAAATCTTCTTGGTTATACAACTAAACACTCACCAGAATACAAAGCACTTGTTGATGCTATTAATAATATTGAAAAAGAGATTAAAGGTAAAAATGTAGTTGAAAAACTATATGATAACATTAAAAATGATTTCGTATCATTAGTTAATAAAAGTGAAGCTGAAAAAAATGTTAATAAATATGAAGATAAAGAGAGTATAGAAGCAATCAAAAAGAGTAAAGATTTTATAAACGAAGCAAAAAAAGATGAAAATAAAACAATAAAATAGAGTCTGTTAGTACATTTGCCACTTTAGGAGCATTTTAAATATAAATTAAAACGATATAATTTCTCTATGAATATAAAAAAATATATATTCATAGATTAAAAAAAGGATAAATAAAATGTGGATTAATTCAACAATAAAATTAAATCTTGATAAAGATGTAGTAGATACCTTTAAAAAGTATGCAAAAATAGGTGGTTTTCTATTTGTTATTTTAGGGGCTATTGGCATCTTCTTTCCAACATTTATGACTTTAGGAACTTTAGTTTTTGTTACCTATCTTATGCTATTTGCAGGAGTAAGTTCAGCAACCTTAACATGGATGAGTAATCGTGGGGATTGGGCTGGTTGGCTTAAGAGTTTACTTCTTATTGGTGTAGCACTTTATATGATATTTTATCCAATGGGTGGTGTAGCAACATTAGATTTACTATTTAGCTTCTACTTTTTTATGGATGCTTTCGGAAGCTTTGGATTAGCATTTTCAGCTGAAGATAAAAAACATAAATGGGTATGGATTTTTAATGCCTTAACATCATTTGTATTAGCTATTATTTTCATTATTGGTTGGCCACTTACATCATTATGGCTTATTGGATTTTTTGTAGGAGTTAGCCTATTCTTTGATGGAGTAGCTCTTATTGTTGGTGGATACACTATAGATAATTTAGAAAAAGAAATAACTAAAAAAGAAAATAAGGAGTAATAGATAATGGACATGATAGAAAAAGAGCTAGAGAGTAGAAGAAAATCTATTGCTAAAGAAGTAGAACTTCTATTTAAAGCTAATATGAAATTTACTAATTGGGATGTACCCGAAGCTGATGACACAAAAGCAGCTAAACTTCTAATAAAGATTATTAAAGAAGAGATAGCAAAAATTGAAGCAGATATTGAAGCAGGGAAATATGAGAATTACTAATGGAAAATAGTAAAAAAGCCTTTGGTTTATGGAGTGCTGTGTTTTTAGGTATTGGCTCTATGGTAGGAGCTGGTATCTTTATTGTTATTGGTCAAGCAGGAGCAATAGCAGGAAATATTGTATGGATATCTTTTATATTTGGAGGCATCATCTCTCTTCTAAGTGGCTATTCTCTAGCAAAACTTGCTATACGATACCAGTCTCGTGGAGGAATTATAGAGTATTTAGTACAAGGATTTGGTAAAAATATCTTCTCAGGAACTATGGGAGTCACTTTCTATCTCTCACAACTAATTGCTCTAGCAGCTGTTGCAAAATCTTTTGGAACATATAGTGCTACTTTTATGACTCATGGAAATGTAATGTGGATTAATATTTTTGCCATAGGTATTATTACACTATTTACAATTATTAATCTTATTGGTGCTTCTCTTGTTGCTAAATCTGAAAATATTATTGTTATTATTAAATTAATAGTTTTATTACTCTTTAGTTTAGTAGCTCTATTTACTATTAAACCAGAACTTTTAAGTGTTAATGATATGCCTCCTATTAGTAAAATGTTTTTTGCTATTGGTATTACTTTTTTTGCATATCAAGGTTTTAGTGTTATTACTAATACTGTAGAAGATATGAAAAATCCTAAAATAACTATGATAAAAGCTATGTTTATAGCACTTATATTAGTTGCTATTTTATATATCCTAACTGCTATTGCAGTTCTTGGAAATTTACCATTAGAAAAAGTTATAGAAACTAAAGATTATGCTTTAGCTGAAGCTGCTAAACCAATTTTTGGAGAGTTAGGATTTAAAATTATGGCAACAACTGCTCTTTTAGCTACAGCTTCAGCCATTAATGCAACCCTATATTCAGTTACAGAAATTGGATATACTATGGCAAAAGAGGGGAATCTTCCAAAAATTTATGAGTATAACTTTTATCAATCATTTCAAGGACTTATTGTAAGTGCTTTACTTATTGTTCCAATGATACTCTTTTTAAATCTCTCTCAAATAACTACAGTTGCAGCTATTGTTGTACTTTTAGTACAAGCTATAACACATATTGGACACTTAAGAGTTATTAAAGAGACAGGAGCAAAAAAATATATCATTCTCCTAGCTATTTTATCTATGTTTGGTATTGCAGGATTAACTTTATATTCTACATATAAAAGTATGCCTAATATACCATATTATTTAATAGGAACATTTCTCTTTGCATTTTTAATTGAAATTGGACTCAGAGTTATAACAAAAAGAGTAATAACTCCTCAAATAATTGATAAACTAGAAAAAACATTAAAAGAGATTTAAAATGGAAGAAAAATTAATATCTCTACTCTCCATATATGGACTATGGATAGTTTTTTTTGGAATGATTATTGAGGGAACAGCTGTTATTATTCTCTCAGGCGTTTTATGCCATCTAAACATACTTCCATGTGAAAAGACTCTAATAGTTGCAATCTTAGGGGCAATCACAGGTGATCAGATATGGTTTTATATAGGGAAAAACTATGCTCATAAAATTTTATCAAAATCCTATTTATTAAAAGAAAAAGTAAATGCTCTCAAAAAAAAGGTAGAAACTAAAGCCAAATGGTTAGCGATGAGTTCTCGTTTTATATATGGTGGTGCTATTGCTTTTCCTTTAGTTTTGGGAATACAAAACTATTCACATAAAAAATTTACTCTATTTGATATAATTGGTACTTCATTAGCCTCTATAACGGGACTTACTATTGGTTATCTATTAAGTAGTAGCCTAAGAAAAGTTACAGGCGAAATTAATCAAATTGAACATTTTATGCTCCTTCTTATAATTATTATAGTTATAATATCACTCTATAACTATAAAAAAAATTTAAAGGAAAATAGATGAAAAATATTATACACGCTATTATATTTGGTTTTAAAGAGATTTTGACATGGAATACTATGAAGTATGCCCTTATTAGTGGAACTATTATCTCTTCAATATGGATTGGATTAGGTATTCTAATCTGGGATAATCTAATTGCTTTGAGTAGTCATATCTTAAGTTGGATACCATTTTCAATGGTTCGCTCAAATGGTGCATGGATGTTATCTACATTCTTATGGCTTCAACTTATTTTATTGACATTTGCATTAATATTTGTTTTTGCAGGAAATCTTATATTAAGAGTAGTTTCAAAAGAGAAATATAGCTCATTTTCATTATGGGTAGCACTAGGAAGTACTATTTTTTGGAGTGTTATTTGGTTTATAAAAGGCGATTATATATATGCACAATTTCTAAAACTACTCACATGGCTTCCATTTGAAACAATTGAAAAAGGAATTGCTTTCTTAATTGGTTTTTATCTTATATATAATGCTATTATAGTAAGTATGGTTTTTGTAGCTAGTCTCTTTAGTGAACCACTACTCCTTAATATAGAAAAAAAATACTTTAAAGAGAGTAAAATAAGACGAGATAATCTATTTTCCTCTATTGGATATACTATAAAAGATACTCTTATGTTTTTAATTTTATCAATTATAGCATTTCCTCTACTTTTTGTTCCCGTGATAAATATCTTTACTCAAATTATCTTGTGGCTATGGTTAACTAAAGATACTATGGGTTATGATGCCTTAACTCTAACCTCATCAAAAGTTACAAAAGAGAAATTAAAAGAGCATAGATTAGCTTTATGGTCTATTAGCTTTGTAACAGTTCTCTTTAACTTCATACCTATACTCAACCTCTTTGGACCATTCTTTGGTGAGATTAGTATGTTCCACTACTTTAAAAAAAAATAATTTATTAAATTATCCCCATTAAAATTATGGGGTTTTCTTAAAATTTTAAATTAAAAAAAGCGACATAAATTTATAAAATTACTCTCTTTTTAAGAGATACCTTATTTTTTAATGAGTATAATTAATCAACTAGTTAGTTATTTAATTTATAAAAAAGGAACAAAAATGCAAAGTAGTATCTATGCAACACATCTTAGTAAAACAGAGACAAATGTTTTATTAAATCAAGTCTATCATTGGATGATGATAGGACTTTTAATCTCAGGTTTTAGTGCTTTTATGGTTACACATAGTACAGCACTACTTCATCTACTCTTTGGAAATCCATATATGATATGGGTTCTATTTTTAATTGAGTTAGGACTTGTTATTGCTATCTCATCAGGTCTTAATAAAATGGATGTCTCAACAGCAAGAATTTTATTTATTCTATTTTCCATAGTAGATGGTATGACTCTTGCTTCCATACTTTTAGTCTATACTGAAACATCAATCGTTACTACTTTTTTTATAGCCTCAATGACTTTTGGAGTTATGAGTCTATATGGTTATTTTACCGATACTGATTTAAGCTCATTTGGAAATATCTTAACTGTAGGACTTATAGGAGTTATAATAGCCATGGTTATTAACTATTTTCTAAAAAGTTCATCTCTTGAGTGGTGGATTAGTATTATTGGTGTTATTATCTTTGTAGGACTTACAGCTTATGATACCCAAAAAATTAAAGAGATGGGTGAAGAGATTGGAGCAAACGACACAGAGAGTTTAAATAGAGTAGCTATTGTTGGTGCATTGGCTCTATATCTTGATTTTATCAATCTATTTGTTATGATGTTAGAGTTTTTTGGAAATAGAAGAAACTAAAATGGAAGATAATCAAGTATGTCATGAGATGAAACATGGAGAGATTTTAAATAGTTCTAAAACAGTATATCCACTCTACAAAGCCACAATATATGGCAGTAGAGTAGATAGTGCAAAACTCTCTAAACGATTAAGTTGTGCTATTAAACATCTACCAATTAGAGTAGAATTTTCTTATGAATACTCTACTCTAAAAGCTATTGAAAATGGAATTAGAAAAGACCCGACTTTAGTATTGAATGGAGATATTTTTATAGAGGGGCTAATGGAGGCTGAAGAGATTACAAAAAAGTTTGAAAACTATCTACTTAAAGCACTTTAAAAAGTGTTTTGAACATATAGTTATAAACTATATAATTTAACTTAAAAATAAGGATAAAAAATGGAAAGACGAAATTTTCTTAAAAATGTGGCATTAACAACAGGCTCTATGGCACTGTTTCCAATAATTGCAAATGCTAGTATGGTAAAACCATCAAAAGATGAAAAGATACCAAAAGGTATGGTTACTCTCTATTTTGAGTTCAGAATAATGGGTAAATATAAAGATAATTTGCTTGAAGAGGTAAATAGATATTTAAAAATTTTAAAAAAGAAAAAAGGATTTTTATCACTATCTCTTAAAAATATGGTTGGAGACTCTACTATGGTTAAAAACTATCCAACAGAATTAAAAGGCGTATTGAAAAGTGCCTATTTTGACGCAAGTAAAGAGGGAAGCTTACCACTTTTCTACTCACTCTTTATCCGATTTAATAACTATCATGATTTAACCTCATCAGAAGCAACAAGATGGTTTAGTAGATTAATCTCAAAATATGATAAATTGAGTAAAAATTATCATGAAGGAGTCTATACAACTGTTTCAGCTGGAGATAGAGAACATATCTATACCACTAAATCTGAAATTGAACATTTTTTAAGACATCAAAAAGATAAACCAACCAATAGATATGTAACTGTTAATAATCATGTCTCTATCTATACTAAAGATAAAAATATTTTCAATAAAGAGAGTACTTCACTATTAAAAGTAGCACAAAATACATTCCGTCCTGCTAAAGGTGATTTTGACTATAATCCTAAGTTTAAATTTGGTATTCCAGGTTCATATCAAAATTTACACTACAGAAAAGCTGTAACAACAGAAATTTTACAAAGTGCATTTTCAGATAATGGAAAAACTCACTATCTATTCCATGGAGTTTGGGAGAGTGTTTATGACCATGAAAATTCTCACATTGACCCTAGATTTAGAGCAAATGTTATGAAGATATTTCCATATATTATTCAAGGACCAGTAGAACCATTTTATGAGACTATTATTTTAGATAATAATTAAAGGACAATAAATGAGCCAACATCATCACCACCAAGTCAGTGGTAAGAATCTTTTTCTTACCATTATGCTTAACATCATTATTACTATCTCTCAAATTATAGGAGGGATACTCTCTGGTTCACTAGCACTACTTAGTGATTCTATGCACAATTTTAGTGATGTAGTGGCACTACTTATTGCCTATATTGCTAACCGTTTAGCACAAAAGCCAAACAGTACATTAAAAACATTTGGTTATAAACGAGCTGAAATTTTAGCTACACTATTTAATGCTTCTGTGCTTATGGGTATTGCAATATTTTTAATCATTGAAGCATTTCATAAATTTTATCACCCTGAAGCCATAAACTCAATTTGGGTTATTGGATTAGGAACACTTAGTATCATTCTTAACACAGCTAGTGTACTTTTAGTAAAAGATGATGCTCATGAAAATATGAATATTAGAGCAGCCTATCTGCACCTCTTGACTGATGTTATGACAAGTGTTGCTGTTGTAGTGGGTGGTGTATTGATGTACTATTTTCATATTTTTTGGATTGACCCTATTATCTCTATTTTGATTGCTCTCTATCTTATTTGGGCTTCTTTTGGACTAATTAAAGAGAGTAGTGCTATTTTAATGCAATTTACACCAAAAGAGATAGATATAGACAAAGTTGTGTCACTTATCAAAGAGGAGAAAGAGATAGAAGGAGTTCATCATGTTCATGTATGGCGTTTAGATGACCATCGTATTCATTTTGAAGCACATCTTGATTTTAAAGAAGA
>JALWDJ010000053.1 GCA_027014605.1 Campylobacteraceae bacterium | reverse complement strand
GTCATTTTTCCTGTGGTAGTATCTATTTTTTGAATGATAACAATATTGAGAATATCTGAAAATTTACGATGTAACATATCCATCTGATAAATCTTAGTTTGGATATGTTTATCCTCATTTATCACATCTGATTTCAGATATTTCTCTGGAAGATTTTTATAGTCAATAGCTTCACCATACTTTTTAGGTGCACCTCTACCACTATACTCCTCCTCATTAGGAAAACAGAGAGCTGAATTCTTCTGTAGTTTAGAAATAAGTTCCAATCCACACTGCTTTACCATCTGCACAGCATAGTTATTTCCAAATGCTCCATCAAAGACAAAATAGATAATATCAATATGCTTGTCAATACGCCCTAGAGCCTCTTTTATGGTATTTTGAACAAACTGTAGATAAGGGGAGAGTTCAATATTTTCTTTATCTTTGTTGCCACTTCCTTTTGGTCTTCCTCGTTTACCTTTCTTCTTTTTCTTCTTCTCCTTTTTAGAACCTTTATCCTTTATACAACCCTCTTTGCTCTCTTTGATTATTTGCTTGTTAATAAGAGGATACGCTTTTCTTGCTTCTACTCCTATCAAGGAAAGGTTCAAAAATGCCAAGCTTTTTCTAACTCTATTTTCAATTGATGAGTAGAATAAATCTAATCCATAACTATGCTTTCCATCTTTACTCACAACTACTTCATCTCCACCTAAGAGATAGACAGAATCTTTTCTTATCAAATGAGTTTTGATAAACATCCAATTGACAGCTCCCCAATCTATTGTGCTATTAAAAAACCTCTCTATCGTTCTATAACTTCCACCTTTTTCACTCCATCTGCTCAGTCCTAACATTGTGATTCTTCCTCGTATTGATAGTAGTGCTTGAATAATTATTGATAGTTGTCTTTGCTTTTTTTTTCTAGTATAGGTGCTATACAGTTTATTAGTAGTATTATTTCATTCATGGGATAACTTTTTCTTTTTTTGGTTTAAAATTATATCAGTTATTCCATGCTTCTTTGGTTATGTTTTTGGCTAAGGTATTGT
>JALWDJ010000052.1 GCA_027014605.1 Campylobacteraceae bacterium | reverse complement strand
GGGGAGAAAAGCCCTTACTATAGAGCTAAAAAAGAGGTATTTCCAAAAGATTACTTTTTGGTTAGTCAAAACCTTCCATTTTTAGTAGGTGTTAGCCTCTTTCACCCAAACAGCGACACTCTAAAGCTTAGCAAAAAACAGCTTGACTGACATTCCCCACCCCCAAACACTCAAAAAAATAATAAAAGAAATCTGCTAAAATACGCTCTAAAAAAGCTATGACAGAATATAAAACCGAAACATTAGAACATTTAGGATTAGTATCATCAATGATAGATGAGCTAGGAATAGTAGAGAGTATAGATAATGCTATAGAGCAAGACAGAAATGAGAGAAAAGTAACCATAGGAGAAGCTGTTAAGGCTATGATACTAAATGGATTAGGATTTGCCAATCGACAGCTCTATTTAGTGCCTCAATTCTTTGAAAACAAACCCTTAGACCTACTAATAAGAAAAGGGATTGAGCCAAATAATCTAAATGACACCGTATTAGGAAGAGCATTAGATTCGCTTTATGAGTATGGAGTTACACCACTCTTTTCACAAATATCAACAAAAGCATTTAAAAATATAAATTTAGAAGCAAAGTACCACCATTTAGACTCTACAGCGATTCATGTTGATGGGAAATATAACTCAAATGAAGAGAAAAAAGAGGGAGTAGTACATATTACACAAGGGTATAGTAAAGACCATAGACCTGATTTAAATCAAGTAATGTTGGAGATGATAACGGAGGATTCTCATGGTATTCCTTTAGCAATGAGAGCATTAGATGGAAATAGTTCAGATAAAGTGAGCTTTGAAAAGATGGTAGTTGACCATATAGAAGCTTTAAGCAGTACAGTAACAGGAACAGTTGTGGCAGATAGTGCAATCTATACAGCTGATAATCTTAACTCCTTTCAAGCCAATAATATAAAATGGATAACGAGAGTACCCAACCAAATTAAGGCAACTCAAGAAGCAATAGAGTCGTTATCAATAGATAGATTAACTCCTCACTCAAAAGATGAGAGATATTCTTATCTTCCATT
>JALWDJ010000051.1 GCA_027014605.1 Campylobacteraceae bacterium | reverse complement strand
CTAACAACAATAATAACACTAGTGAAGGAACTAGTGATGAAAGTAATTCAAAGGTCAATCCAAGTTCAAAATCAGTATCCGACGCATATATCATTGGACAAATGATACAACCAGCAGAGGCTATATGTGGAAATACAATATATAAAAGTAATATTAATATTGGTAAAAGAGGAAAGTTAACTTTTCCAAAAGTTGATTTTACTAAAACTAAAAATTGTATTATTACAGTAAAGAAAAATAGTGTAATAATGGATATTAATAATGACAATATTAAAAATGAAACTCAAAAATTAATGTTTGATTTAAAAGCTCCATCTGATGGGAATTTTATAACTCCATTAACAACTCTCTTGATTGAAAAAATGCAAAAAGGAGAAAATGTTACCCTCTTCAAAAAAATGATATTAAATTTTGATCCTGTAGCTATAGCTACTAAAGTTGTTAGTTTAAGTGGTATTGAAAAACTTCAACAACAGAAACTTATGCTTTTAACAGAAATAATAAAAGTATCTTTAAGTAGTGGAGTTACTTTAACCCAAATTGGTAATATAGATTTAACTACTATTATCAATACAGAAGCTGATTCTAAATTAAAGGATTTTAATCCATTAAAACTCTTTGAAACACTTGAAATCTCAAATGACATAAAAACTAAAATAAAGGCAAAAGTAGAAACACTCCAAACAATAGTGGCACTCTTAGATATATTAGATATAAATAAAATTAATTTATCTACTTTTATGGTTAATATCAGTGATGGTGGTAAAAATATAGGAGAAGCACTTGCTTCATCTATTAAATTAGAATCAGGATTAAAAATTGATGTAAATATGTCTTTAGACAATATGTTAAAAGTTCTTATTAATCCAAATAGTTTAAATTCCCTCGATATTATAACATTTACATTTAATTCTATAAATGAAAATCTAAAAAAAATAAATAATGGAAATTTTGATATTACTCCTGTAGCAATACCTATTCTTTATAGTGAAAGACAAGTAGCAACTAATGCTTATATTATTGGGAAAATGAGTAGTAGAGCCACTGTAAAAATTAATGATACCATATATCAAAGTAGAGAAAATATTAATCCAAATGGAACATTAATATTTGATGGTATAGATTTTTCAACTATTAAAGATGCTACTATTACTGTTGAAGCAAATAGTGTTAATATTGATATTAATAGTAATGGAATTTTTGATAGTGATGATAAAAAATTAGGATTTAAACTTTCAGCTCCTATTGAAGCAAAAGTAATAAGTCCTTTAACAACACTCCTAATACAAAAAATGAAAGATGGAGAAGATGTTACTCTGTTTAAAAAGATGATACTTAACTTTAATCCTGTAGAAGCATCAAATGCAATTGTAAATCTATCTGGTATAGAAAAAATTAAAATGCAAAAATTGATGATTTTAATGGAAATTATTAGAGTATCTCTTAATGCTGGTATTAATATTAAAGATATTGCAAAAATAGATCTGAGTAGTATTACAACAACTTTATCAAATGAGACATTAGAAAATTTGGATATCTCTAAACTAGTTGCTAATTTACCTAGTAATATTCGTAGTAAAGCCACAGCAAAAGCTCAAGTTATGAAGAGTATAATACAAATATTAGATGTTATAGATCCAATGAAAATCAATATATCTAAATTTATAAGCTATATCACTTTAGGTGGGAAAACCATAGAAAAAGCATTATCTTTATCTGTTATCCCCTCATCAGGATTTAGTATTCCAAAAGGTATTTCATTTAATTTAATTTTAAAAAGTATTATTAAACCTAACTTTAAAAATATGTTCTCAAGTTTAATAAATATATTTAATACCATAAATAGTAATTTACTTTCTATTAAGAATGGTAATTTTACTTTAAAAACTGTAAATATTCCAATTCTACAAAGTACAAGACAAGTATCTGTAGGAGCTTATCTTATCGGTATAATGAATAATAAGGCTATAGTAGATATAAATGGAACTATCTATAAAAGTAGAGCTAAAATTGGTAAAAATGGAACAATAATATTTGATGGAATAGATCTCTCAGCTTATCCAAACTCTATTATTTCTATTTTACCAAATAGTGCACAAATAGATATTAATAATAATGGAAATCTCGATAATGAAGATATAGATTTATCTTTTGAATTAAAAGCACCCTCTGATGCTAAGTTTATAACACCTTTAACAACACTACTTGTTGAAAAAAATGCAGAGGGAGAAGATGTTACTCTATTTAAACAAATGACAGTTAATTTTAACCCATCTACATCTGCAAGTAATGTTGTTCTTCTATCTGGTATAGAAAAAGTTAAAATGCAAAAATTAATGATTTTAATGGAAATTATTAGAATTTCTTTACAAAATGGTATTGCTTTAAAAGATATTGCTAAAATAGATTTGAGTAGTATTATTCATACAGCAAATGGTGAAAAATTAAAAGATTTTGATATTTCTAGACTAACTGCAAATCTACCTGATAATATTAGAAATAAAGTATTAGTTAAAGCAAAATCACTATTATCTATAATAGAATTATTAGATTTAATTGATCCAACAAAAATTAATCTTTCTAAATTTATGTTAAATCTTACATTAGGTGGTAAAACAATAAAAGAGGCATTTGCTCTCTCAATCAATCCTAAATTAGGATTAAATATCTCATTTAATATGCCTATGGCATCCATCTTTTCATCTATTGCAATTCCTGGTCTTAATATAGATTTAATAAATAAAATAGCAGATAATCTTAATACCATTAATAAGAATCTACTTAATATTAATAATGGTAATTTTAATGATATAGTAGATATAGATAATACAGAACTAATGTCATTAATTCCTACAAAAATAAAATTTGCTAATCACATAAAATTTGGTTCAAAATATATATATGTGGAAAAAGGTAAACCATTTACTATAGTATTAGGTAGCAAAAATAAAATACAAGATTTTTATAATATATCATTTGGAAATGTTAAAGTAAAAAGTAAATTTAAAGATCAAAATATATCATTAAATTTTAATATATCTGATGGAAATAACTATATAAATTTAGAACTTTTAGGTGTTAAAGTTTCAACAGATGAAAATCTATCACTTCAAACAAAAATTACTAACTCAACAGAAGTCAAACTAAAAGAGAAAAAAAATGGAGAAATTAAGATTTATCATGATAGATTTACATCAGAAATAGTTAATAATGATTTATCTTTTAACCTAGAGACAGTTATTAATGCTTTAGATAATTCAAATATAAATAGTGGATTAGATAAATTGAATAGTTATCTTAAAACAACAGGTAAAGAGTATAATATATCTATAGAAGTAAATGGGTTAGATGATTATATAGTTGAAAAGGAATTTATTAAAGTTCATGGAAAATTAATTATACAAGAAAAAGATCCTGTAAAACTAACTAGTGATGAAATAGCAATAGCTTTTGGAGATCTAAGTGTCAGTTTAGCAAAATATACACCTTTTACTTTGGATATATCTAGCAATGATAAATTAAGTGATTTTTATAATATCTCCATTTTAGGAGCTCAAATAAATGGTGAGTTTCCTCCGCAAACAATAGATTTATCAATTAAAGTTCAAGAAATAAATAAAAGCAATTATGTTTCATTAAAACTTTCAGATATTATATTATCAACTGATGATGGTATTTCCCTACAAACTAAATTTACAACTGATACTTCAATAGAAGTAGAAAAAAATATATCAGGAGAATTTCAATCCGCTAAAGCTAAATTCCCATCTGAATTAATCAATAATGATCTTGATTTTAATATGCAAACTATTATTGATACAATTGATAAACCTACTCTAAATAGTGGTCTTAATAAACTAAATGAATATTTAAAAACTCCTAATAAAATGTATAATTTTGATATGAGAATTACTAATTTAGATCCTAGAGTAATGGAATTTGACTTTGGAGTTATTAAAGGAGAAATAAATGTATTATCCTCTAATCGTATAGAAACTATTAGTAGTGGAGTACAAAGTGGTTTTGGAACAAATTCTTCTGATAAAATAAAACCAATAGCAATATTAAGAGTTAATGGTAAAAAAAATCTAAGACTTAATAAAAGTAAATCCATTACATTATCAGCTGATTTAAGTAGAGATAATATTGGAATTGTAAAATATAAATTCGAGAAATCAAATAATGGTCCACATGGAATATATGAATTAATTAGTGAAGGTTCAGAAGCTACAGTTATAGATACACCAAGTGCAACAAATGGTACCAATCCAAACTGGTCTAGAACTTCTTATAGAGTAACTGTTTATGATCAAGCTGGAAATTATAGAGTTTCAAAAGTAATATTTGTATATGTTAAAAAGGAACAACCAGATACTATAAAACCAATAGCTAGACTAACAAGAAATAAATGGGTAATTAGAAAGAGTGATACTGAACGCTCAGCTATATTAAGTGCAATAAAAAGTTATGATAATGTAGGTATTGTCAATTATAAATTTGAAAAATCAGAAAATGGGAAAAATGGAGATTATACGCTTATTTATCAAGGACCTAAAGCTACAGTTGAAGTTATACCAGCAGATAATCTTAATTTTATAAATAAGAATTGGTCTAGAACATGGTATAGATTAACTGTAACAGATAAAGCAGGTAATGAGAGTACTAATATAGCTAAAAAATATATACAAGTTAGAAAAACACCTGATGATACCAAAAAACCTATTGCAAAGTTAGAATTAGATGGGAAAAAATTCTTAAAAATTGTAGATAATGGTAATACAAAAGAAATCACACTTGATGCATCTGATAGCAAAGATATTGGAAATGAAAATTCTAAAATTAGCAATAAAGGAATTGCTAATTATAAATTTGAAAAATCAGAAAATGGAAGAAATGGAGATTATACTCTTATCTATGAAGGTGAAGAATCTACTATCACTGATGAACCAAATTCTACGATTCCATTTATCAATAAAAATTGGGCAAGAACATGGTATAAGTTAACTGTTAGTGATGAATCTGGTAATGAAAAAGTAATAAAAAGATTTGTAGATGTTCAAAAAAAGAAAATTGATTCTATAAAACCTAAGGTATATTTCAGAATTAATGGAAATAAGTTAAATTTAACAATCAATAATAATGGACAAAGTGAAGAAATTGAACTTAATGCAAATAAAAGTACAGATAATGTTGGAATAGTTAGATATAAATTTGAAAAATCAGAAAACGGGATAAATGGAAATTATTCTGTTATTTATGATGGAAATAATAGTATATTTAAAACTATACCTAGCGTTACAATTCCATTTATCAATAAAAATTGGGCTAAAACATTCTATCGAGTAACTGTTTATGATGCTGCAGGGAATAAACAAGTTTCAGCTAAAAGATTTGTACAAGTTAGAAAATAGAATATAAAATATATAGGTATTATGAGAATTTGCTATAATTTTCCTTAAATTTTTATAAGGAAAATTTATGACAAAACTACTTTTTGGTGTTCATTTACACCAACCTGTTGATAATTTAGGAGTAGCAGTTAAAAAAGCTATAGAGTTCTGTTACGCTCCATTTTTTCAACTTACAAGCCAATATAAAGAGTTTAGATTTGCCCTCCACTCAAGTGGGTGGATTTTAAAATATATAAGAGATAACTATCCAAAGGTTTTTAGAGATATTAAAAATAGTAATATAGAGTTTTTTACAGGTGGATATTATGAGCCTATATTAAGCTCTATTGATAGAGCTTCACAGATAAATCAGATAGTGAAATTGACAAAATTTATAGAAGATAACTTTAATCAGACTCCAAAAGGGCTATGGCTAACAGAGAGAGTATGGAGTGATGAAATCATATATGCTTTAAATAGATGTGGAATTAAATATATTATAGTAGATGATGAGCATATATATAGAGCTAATGAGAAGAGTATAGAGGGTTTTTGGACAACAGAGAGTGGAGGAGATAGAGTATCTATATTTCCTATTAATAAAGAGCT
Organism: Campylobacteraceae bacterium; assembly: GCA_027014605.1. Lineage (GTDB taxonomy): Bacteria > Campylobacterota > Campylobacteria > Campylobacterales > Sulfurovaceae > UBA1140. Next base: position 4,718 of record JALWDJ010000051.1, on the reverse strand, counting down.
TAGATATAAAATTCCTTTTGCAAAGAGTGATGACTCTATTAATGAGATAAAAAAATACTCAACAGCTATTATATTTGATGATTTAGAGAAGTTTGGACTATGGCCAAAGACATATAGTTGGGTATATGAAGAGGGTTGGTTAGAGCAGTTTATTCAAAAGAATATAGAGATGACTATGCACTTTAGTAGTTATTTTAAAGAGAATAACTCTCTTGGTTTAATATATCTTCCTGAAAGCTCCTATATTGAGATGAATGAATGGGCAGGGGGAAAATGGAAAAACTTTCTAAAGAGATATAGTGAAGCCAATAGAATACATAAGAGAGCATTAGAGTTTAGGAAGTTACAAAATGAGCCTCTATTTAAAGCACAAACCAATGACGTATTGTGGCATGGTGCATTTGGAGGTATATATCTTCCAAACTTAAGAGATAATGCCTATAGATATATAGTTGAGTGTGAAGATTTTACCGAAGATGGATTAACTATCTCCGATATAGAGATATTGGGATATAATCAACTTAAATTTAAAAATCAGCAGTTAATTATGCGATTTTCTGTAAAAGGTGCTACTCTAATTGAGTTTGATGATAGGGAGAAAAGATTTAATTTTCAAAATACTCTAACTCTGAGAGAGGAGAGTTACCATAAAGATATATTAAACTCCAATAAAAAAGAGAGTAGTGATATAGATACAATTCATAATATTAGCTATAATTTATCTGATGAGGTTAAAGAAAGCCTAATTATTGATAGTTATGAGAGAGTATCTTTTATAGATTTAATTAAAAGAGATAATAGGACTGTTAAAAACTTCTCTAATACGATATTTAATATAGAAGATAATATATTTAAGAGTAGAGATTTAACTAAAGAGTATATCTTTTTAGATAATGGATTTAAATTTAAAAATAGTCTTGAATTTAATGGAGAGTGTAGCTATATATTAGAGCTTAATTTACACTTTGCACACTATGACGATTTAGAGCTAAATGGCAAAATTATAGATGAGAGTGGAAAGCTTATAGATAGAGTCTTTATAATTAGAGATAACTATACTAAAAGAGATATAGAGATTAGATTTAGAGATAATATGAGATTAGAGTATAGACTATTTAAGAGCTTATCACAGAGTGAAAAAGGATTTGATAATATTATTCAAGGGATAAATCTAACTTTTGAGATAGATTTTAAAGATAAAATAGAGTTGAAGGGGGAGTTTTTATGTCAGAGATAAGATACTCTAAGTTTGATAATAAGTATGTAATTATTGCTCCAGAGAGATTTCATAAACCTCTCAATTTAGATTGTAAATTTAAAAAAGATAGTATTAAAAACTGTCCATTCTGTGTTGAAGTTGAGCATGTGACTACTAAGGAGATTTTCTCCATTAGAGATATTAACAATAATTGGATAACAAGGGTTGTTCCAAATCTATATACAGCACTAAATTTAGAGACAAAATTTAACTCAAAACAGAGTGGATTTTTTAAAAAGTTTAGTGGTTTTGGTATGCACGAGGTGATTATTGATACTCCAAAACATATTAGTATATTTGATTTTATAGATAGTGACTACTTCTATCTTCTAAAGACAATTAAGAGTAGAGTAATAGATTTACAGCGAGATATTAGAATTAAATATCTATCTATATTTAAAAACTATGGATTAAATTCAGGAGCTACCCAATCTCACCCACACTCCCAAATTATCGGTATGCCAATTCTGCCCATTGCAAAGCGAGAGCTATTGGAGAGAGAGTTTAGATATTATAAAAAACATGGTAGTAAATTACTAAAAGATATAGTTAATGAGGAGATAGCAGAAGATAAGCGAGTTCTATTTAAAAATAGAGACTTTATCTCATTTATGCCCTATGCCTCAATATTTCCTTTTGAGATTATGATTACACCATTAGATGACTCTTTCTCATTTAAATTTTTAAATGATAATAAACTAACTCAATTATCCAAGATACTCCATAAAAGCGTAAATATACTCTATCAAGAGATAGGGGAGTTTGATTTTAATATTGAATTTTTTGAACCACCTATCAATAAAAATTTTGATACAGAGGATTTTTTTGATGCAATAGAGAGGTTTCATCTACTCTATATCCGTATCCGACCTCGAATTTTTAACTTAGCAGGATTTGAGGTTATGAATGAGATGAATATTAACCCTGTTGAACCCGAATTTATGAAGAGAGTATTAGATGAATTTATATATTGATAGAGGTGCTACCTATATTCGTTATCAGATAGAAAATGGAAATATAATAACTATAGAAGAGAGTGATATTGTATCTCTAATTAGAGAGCTTACAGTTAAGTATAATATAAAAAGAGCATATATCTCATTTGCAGGAGAGGTTAGAGACAATATAATTATCTATGCTCCAAATATAGATATAGAGAGGTTAGATTTAAGTAGCTACTTTCCAGATATTCAATTTAAGATAGATAATGATTTAAATTGTGCCGTATTGGCTGAAGCCAAATATTGGAGTAGTAGAGATATTGTAGCTCTATATATTGGAACAGGAATTGGTGCAGGAGCTATTAGTAGTGGAGATATAGTTAGAGGATTTTCAAATCTAGCAGGTGAGATAGGACATATCCCATTTAAAAAAGCTCCTTTTGCTTGTGGCTGTGGAAAAGATAACTGTATTGAGCTATTTACAAGTGGAAGTGCTATTAAAAAATGGGCAGATTATCTAAATCAAGATTTTAAAAGATTAGAGGATATGCCACAAGAGATATATAGTGAGTTCTTAGAGGGAGTTCTATATGCCTCTGCTACACTAATCTCACTATTTAATCCCCAAATTTTAGTTTTGGGTGGTGGAGTTATAGAGAAAAATAGTTTTTTGGTAGAGTATATAAAACAGAATATAGATAGATACGCATATAATCCAAATCTAAAAGATTTAAAAATAGTTCAGACTAAATTAAAAGATGCCCCATTGAAGGGGGCTAAATTTTTATAAAGAAATCCTTAAGGTACAATTAAATCTATTGACATATTTTGAAAAATATGATACCCTTATAAAATATTTAAATTAAATATCTAATTAAAACAGAAGGTCTGTACTATTTAAATAAAAAATAAAGTATATTAAATAGTTAAAAAGTTTACTATTTAACTTAAAAAGTTATATTAATAAATATAACAAAAATTTAAAAAAGGAGTAAAAAAATGAAAAAAACAATAACATTAATAGGAATATCTCTATCAATAAGTAATCTCTATGGAGGTTTTGATTTTGGAGGTAGTGATGGAAGTGGATGTGAGGGTGGAAATGGAACATTTCAACAACAGATAGAATACTGGAATAATGACCCTGAAAAAGCTGTAACTGTTGGTACCATTCCAAAAGACTTAAAAGATATTTATATTTCCCTAAAAAGTGATGAAGATGTAGATATAAGACTATATAATACTAATGGTGAAAAAATTGTCCATTGGCCAAGTGGTTTACTATCAGGTAGTAAAAAAGCTAGTATAAGTTACAATGGAGTAACAATTGAATATAGTGGATATAATGGTGATGGTACAGGTTTAGGACATGAATATATAAAAATATCTGGAACTACTCAAAATGATTTTATAATGAAAGCATTTGGATATAAAGCTGGATATGCTAAAATTGATTACTCGTGGGCAGGTAAAGCAGGTTGTAATGAAAATTCAACCCCTAATGCTTCAGGTAGTGGAGATTTTGAACAACAAATAGTTAAAGATGATATTGTAACTGTTGGAGATATTCCACCAAAAATTAATAATCTCTATATTACTCTTAAATCTGATGAAGATGTAGATATTCAATTATACGATAAAGATGATGGAACAAAAATTATTGTTTGGCCAGATGGTATTTTACATGGTGACAGTAAACAGACTACAAATTATAAAGGTATGAAGATAGAGTGGTCAGGATATAATGGAGATGGTACAGGCTTAGGGCATGAGTATATTAAAATTACAGGTGAGACTACCCGTAATTTAACTATGAAAGCTTATGGTTATAAAGCTGGATATGCTAAAGTTCACTATGAGTGGGGTGATGGAAATACAACAACAGAACCGACACCAACTCCGACACCAATAGCAACATCTTGTCCTACTATAACAGATGATAGTGGTTATAGTGATGTGTTCCCTAGTAGTAACATTAAATGGTCTTCAAGTGGTGATAGTGTAAAAGATATTGAAGATGCTTTTAACTATGCAAGAGCAAAAGATTCTACTATTAGTAAACCGTTAGTAATGCCTTCTCAAAGTGTATGGGATGATATGAGTAATCAAGAAAAAGCACTCTATCTTTTAAATAAAGAGCGATATGATAGAGGAATTAAACCTTTTGAGGGGATTGACCAAAATGTTGTAGATGTAGCACAAAATTATGCAGAGTTACTATATACAAAAGGTAAATTTGGACATAATGAAGATGGTTCTCCATGGGATAGACTAGATAGAGTTGATTTAATTAAAAATAATAAAGATTTTTTTGCATATGGAGAAAATCTATATACATCTGCTAGTTCAGCAGAATATACAAAAAATCCTATTGCTAAAGCAATTTATGCATGGATTTATGATGATGCAGGTTCAGCTTGGGGACATAGAAAATTTGCTTTAGCTAATGGTTTAAATGATAATAGTGGAGAGATAGGAGCTGAAGGATTAATAGGCTTTGGTATTAAAACAGGAGATGA
>JALWDJ010000050.1 GCA_027014605.1 Campylobacteraceae bacterium | reverse complement strand
TCTCTGTGTGAAGTGGAATAGTGATGCAGGTAAAGAGTGGCTATCAAGTGCCATTCAAACGATAAAGTAAAGATTTACAGATTTTTTAATACTATTTTGGAGATTTTTGTAGGTTTTTCTTGTCGGATAGATAGTAATGTGAGAAACTCACTCTCCCAAATTATAGATTATGGAAGAGGATTGTGAATTATATTTTGTTCAAATATACGAGATTAACTCTTTTCAACTCTATTTAATCTATATTTAACTATCTTCTCTTTTATCTCAATAATAGAGAAAAAGTCATCTCCATCTATCCAATATACTCCATTATTTTGATTTTTAAAATATTCTATAGAGAGTTTTCTACCAAGTTTTAGATAGTTAATATCTCCTATATATATATTTTGAGGTATATTTAAATATTTTAGAGGATTAAGAGCCTTTTCATTATCAAAATAGAATGCACCTTCATATAGTCTCTTTAGGCTAGATAGTGTTGCATCTACTCCCAACTTCTCTGCTATTATCTGCCCAAATGAGCGAATATAACTCCCCTCACTCACCATAACTTCAAAATGGATAAAAGGGTGGTTATAGTGTATAAGATGAATATCATATATAGTTGAGGTAATCTTTTTTAATTTTACCTCTTTCCCCTCTCTTACCAAATCACAAGCCCTTTTTCCATTTATCCTTTTAGCTGAATATTTTGGTGGATAGTAACTTATCTCTCCTCTTATAGACTCTAAAGCTCTATATACCTCATCTATAGTAAACTCTTTTACATCTTGAATAGATAGGATATTTTCTATATCTAAACTATCAGATTTAGCTCCCAGCCAAAGTGTAGCACTATATGCTTTTGGAGTCTTTTTTAGATATTGAAATAGCTTAGTATATTGTCCGATTGCTACAATTAAACAACCTGTTGCAAATGGGTCAAGTATCCCTGAAAATCCAACTCTTTTAGTACCATATTTCTTTTTTACATAACCCATATAACTATGAGATGTCTGAAATATAGGTTTATTTACTACAAATAATCTATTCATTCTAAATAGCCTTTTAAAATTTTCTCTTTTTTATCTTT
>JALWDJ010000049.1 GCA_027014605.1 Campylobacteraceae bacterium | reverse complement strand
TTATAATATGTGAAATTATATAGTTTTTTTATTATATATAGATTAAATTAGGCATATATCAGCAATCTTATTTCTTAAATATTATTGTTTTTTGCTATAATTGAGATAAAGATTTAAGACTACACCACGAGTAATAGATAACGAGACAAATAAAAGAAACTTTATAGATTTACTCTCAAAATATTATCAACTCAAAAACAAATACAGCTCTATAAAGTTTGAAAAACAAAATAAAAATATAGTTGACTTCTCTTTAGAGAGCCAAAAAGAGCAACAAAGAAGTGATGAGCTTGATGATTTTATAGCCTATAAATATAGTGATGCTTTGCAGACCGTAGAGCGTTTTTTTAAAAAACATAAAAACTCATTGGTTAAAGAGAAGAGGTTTTACTCTCAAAATATTAGACATCAGTTTGACCTTAAACGCAATATTTTAGAAGCAGATAAAAGCAAAATACATCAACGAAAAAAAGAGCCTTATCTCTACTCTAAACTTGCTATTATTAGTGTGGAGGTATTGCACTATTTTCTTAAACATAAAAGCAGAGATAGAGAAGCCAAAAAGTTAAAAAACCAAATAGAGGCTAAATACAATTTAGAGAGCTATAGCTTTAAACCAAAAGAGATAAGCTCTAAAAAGGTTTTGAAACTTTTTAAAAGTAGCGATGAAAAAGAGTTATATTTGGCTCTTTTAACACTGCTTGGAGTTGAGAGTTATTTTGAAGATAATAGTTATAGAGAGATGTTAAAACTGCACAATCAACATGCTCATTTTTTTAGACCTGAAGATTTATATGAGTGGATAGTGTATGACATATTAGTAAAAAAGTATGGAAAAGAGGCTATTAAAATGAAATCTACCTATTATTATACTATTGCTAATAAAGATAGAGAAGCAAAACCTGATTTTATTATCACTTGTAAAGATGAAAATATAGTTATAGATGCAAAATGGAAAGTTCTTAAAACTGAAACTCAAATCTCCTTTGATGATATTGCCAAACTATGGAGAGATAAGATTTTAGCTAAAGCTAATAAAGCTATTTTAGCCTATCCTCAAATAGGTTTTAAAGAGAGAGATATATCATTAGAACTAATGAATAAAAAGTTTAAATTTAAATTAGAAGAGTGGAGCTAATTTTATGTTAAAATTAGCATAAATTTTTATATAGGCAAATGTAGATGAGAGCAATGATATTATCAGCAGGTCTTGGAACAAGAATGAGACCATTAACCAACCATACACCAAAACCACTTTTAGAAGTAGGGGGCAAACCTCTAATAGTATGGCATATAGAGAGGCTAAAAGAGGCAGGTTTTAGAGAGATAGTTATAAATGTAGCATATTTAGGATATAAGATAATAGACTATTTAGGAGATGGAAGTAGATATGGAGTTAAGATATTTTATTCAGATGAGCAAAAAGAGGGAGGATTAGAGACAGCAGGTGGGATTATTAAAGCTCTACCACTATTAAGTGATACCTTTTTAGTTGTTAATGGAGATATTTGGACAGATTACCTATTTAATAGTAAGTTTAGATTAAAAGATAACTCTTTAGCCCATATTATTCTTATAGATAATCCCCCTCACAACTTAGATGGTGATTTTTTACTAAATGGGAAAAGATATACATTCTCTGGAATTGCTTACTACTCAAAAGAGATGTTCAGTAATTTAGAGTATGGAAAGAGAAAATTAGCACCTCTACTCTTTAAAGCAATAGATAATAACCGATTAACAATGGAGTATTATGGTGGAGAGTGGTATGATATAGGAACTCCCCAAAGATTAAAAGAGTTAGATATAAAATTATCTATTTAGTTTTCATCTAAAGGTATAAATCCTGATGTATCTGTTTTACTATCTTCATCATCAATATATACAGGTTCATCTAATATATTAATATAACTATCTTTATCTGGAGATATAAATTTAGCTTTTGAGTAGGTATTTTTTGGTATATTTTTGACCTCATCTTCTATAATGGGATTAACTATTTTTATATCTCTATCTTTTATAACTCTATTTTTTCTTTTATTTTTTACTCTTTTCTTTTTGTAGTGTTTATCTATAGGGATAATAATTCTATCTCCAACTTTAAGTTTTAAATCCCTTCCTATTTTAGTTCTATTTGCTCTATATATCTTATAGTATAGTTTTGAATTACCATAATATTTTTTAGCATAATCAGCTAATCTATCTCCCTTTTTCACTTTAACTGTTATATAAGTTCCTTTTTTTTTGTATCTATTAACTCTACTTATAGATTTTTTAATCTCTCTTATCTTTCTACTCTTTAGGTTAATATTTTTCTCTTTCTCTATCTCTGATAACTTTTTTAAAATAGTTGATAGTTGATGTTTAATATGCTCTATATCCTCTTTTTGCTCTTTTATTATTGCCTCGTCACAACCTATAATCTCATTTTGAGTTAAATTTCCTTTTTTTGAGTCATCTATTAAAGTAATATTCTCTTTTGCCATAAGAGAATTAATAGATAATAATATAGATAAGATAAAAATCCTTTTTATCACTATATGCTCCTTAAAATTATGATATAAAATAAATATTATTTTATCATATTTATTATTAAATAATGTTAGACTTTTTTCTCTTGTCCTAATCTATATAGAGAAAAATCATATTTTATGGGATCAAATTTATCAAATTCTCTTAATTTATTGGTAAGTTCCAATGATGCTCTCATATCATAAGTTTTTCTCTTAAGTAGTCCTAATTTTAGAGATAGATTAAAAGTGTGAGTGTCAAGTGGCATAATTAGGTCTTTTTTATCAATTTTTTTCCATAATCCCATATCTAATATATCATCTCTTACCATCCAACGCAAAAACATCATATATCTCTTATATGTTCCTGCTCTATTGATATTTTTAGGAATAGAGCCTATTAAAAAATTATACCCTCTACTCTGATAAGGGTATATTTTCTTTATAGTTTTAATAAAATTCCACAACCCATCTAAAATATCTCTCTTATCTCTATATCCATTATAAAATATATTTTCTATAGTATCAATCTCTCTTAATCTCTTAAGTGCAATAAATAGTGCAATTACATCATTTGATTTTTGAAAACGGTAATAGTGGCTTGATAATCTCTCTCTTATCTCATCTTCACTTCTATCTAACAGAGAAAAATCTAAACTATCTAAAAATTTAACTATCTGTTTAGCATTTCCATAGGCAAACAAAGCACATATAAGAGATATTGTTTCATCTCTATATCTTGAGGCTACTAATAGAGGATCTGGTTTATTATAAGAGAGTTCTCTACTAGAGTTTCTAAACTCCACCTCTCTATCTAAAATATCTTTTATACTATTCATAATTTTCCTTGTTGATATTTAGTTAAATGTTAATATATTTATATTATAACATTTTTTTTATCAATATATAATATATAGTTATATATAATGAATAATCATTATTATTTATATAGTTAATAAACGTTTTTTTAAATAAAAAAATGTTATATTATAAAAAATTAAAGGAGTCTATTATGACAGTAGAAGAAGAGATAGAAGAGTTAAAATCAGATTATATAATATGTCAATGTTATGAGGTCTCTTTTGGAGATATTATGGAGGCTATTGAAAATGGGTGTAGTAGTATAGATGAGATTATGCATCAGACTCATGCAGGTTATGGTTGTGAAAGATGTCAATCAAGAAGAGATGATGCTAACGGAGATAGAGATATTCATCTTAGCGAAATTTTAAAATATAGTAAATCTAAAGAGTAATTTTTAGCCAATTTTAATCTTATTTTTTATATTATTTTTTAAAATTAAATAAATTATAAGATTAAAATGAGATATATTATATTTATAGTTACACTAATATTTTTAAATAATATAGAAGCAAAAACAAACTATTCAAAATCAAAACGCGGATATCCATCTAACTGGTATTTAGATAAAATCTATAAGAAAATAGCTAAAAAAAGTAATGTAAATAAAAAGGCTCTAAAGAGAGCCTTTAATTTCTATAAGAAATATAAGATAAAAAAGAGATTATCTACAAAATATATAGCTATTGCTGATTATACGAAAACATCATACCAAAAGAGATTATATATTATTAGACTAAAAGATGGGAAAGTATTTAGATATAAAGTAGCGCATGGAGTTCGCTCTGGTGCAAAGGGTGGTAGAGTATGGCGTTCTAGCAATAAGAAAAATAGTCACATGACACCCTATGGCTTTTTTAAAGTTGGCTCAAGAGAAGGGATAACATATAAAAAGAGATACCACTATCTACCTATTATTGGACTTCAATCAAACAATAGAAAAGTAGGACTTCCTCCACAAAAGGGGGGAAGAGATATAGTACTTCATACAGCAAAATATGTTAGTTTTGAAGGGAGAAGCTTAGGTTGTTTTGCAATTAAACCACAAGATAGATTTGCTGTTTTTAAAAGATTAAAAAAAGCTCTTTTATATAGCTATACAGGGCATTAAAATTAAAACTATTTTAGGTAAAATTATTACCTTAAAAGGATTATTGTGAAGATAGCATTTATAGGTGACATAGTTGGTAGACCTGGTCGGCAAATGGTAAGAGAGTATCTTAAAGATGTTAGAAAAATATATGATATAGATTTAGTTATAGCAAATTATGAAAATGTATCTCATGGATTTGGAGTGACAAAAAAAAATGCAAATGAACTTTTTGGTTATGGCATAGATGTTATGACAGGTGGAAATCACTCATGGGATAAAAAAGAGATATTCAAGATGTTTGAAGAGTATCCTTTAATTCGTCCTATTAATTATCCAGATAAAACTGCTGGTAGTGGTATGATTGAGCTTAATATTTCAGATAAGATAGTTGTTATTATAAATGTTATGGGCAACTATACAATGCCAATGAGTGATAACCCATTTACTAAAATAGATAGTGTAGTAGATGATTTAAAAAAGAGAGGTATAGAGCATATTATTATAGATTTTCATGCAGAAGCGACTAGTGAGAAGTATGTAATGTTACATCTATTAAAAGATAGGGTATCAGCAATATTTGGAACACATACACATATTGGTACAGATGATTTAATGGTTGTAGATGGGTGCTGTTATGTAACTGATGTTGGTTTAACAGGTTGTAGAGACCAAGTTATCGGTATGGATAAGAAGATACCAATGCAGAGATTTTTAACAGGGATTGGTGGACATTTTGATATTCCTAAAAAGTGTAAAAAGATATTTCAGTTAATAGTTTTTGAATTAGATGATAATGGAAGAGCAGTAGATGCTAAAAAAATTAAGATATATGACAATGATAAAGTTTATAAAATTGAGGCTAGAGTAGAGCAATATTAACATAATTTAGCTATAATCACAGCAATAAATAATACCTATATTAAAAGGATAAAATTTGCAAGGTAAAGTTTGGAAATTTGGTGATAATATTGATACAGATTTAATTATTGCAGCAAGATATTTAAATACTAGTGAACCTAGTGAACTAGCAAAACATATAATGGAAGATGCTGACCCAGAGTTTGTCTCAAAGATGAGTCGTGGTGATATTATTGTAGCAGGTGAAAATTTTGGTTGTGGCTCAAGTAGAGAACATGCACCAATAGCTCTAAAAGAGGCAGGTATTTCAGCTGTTATTGCACCTACATTTGCAAGAATTTTTTATAGAAATGCCTTTAATATGGGTTTACCTATCTTTGAGCTTAAAGAGGTTGATGAGATTGATGAAGGCGATACCATAAGAGTAGATATGGCAAATGGAGAGATTATCAATATCTCAAAAGCTAAAAAGTATAGATTTACACCAATTCCAGAGTTTATGCAGGAGTTAGTTGATGCAGGTGGACTTATTAATTTTGCAAAAAAAGAGATAGCTAGAGAGGAGGCATAACAATTATGGGTAGAAACTATAGAATAGGTGTTATTAAAGGTGATGGTATTGGTTCAGAGATAGTTGATGAGGCTATCAAAGTTTTAGATGCACTCTCTGCTAATATGGGATTTAATTTAGAGTATTGTGAGATGCTTTTAGGTGGTTCGGCTATTGATGAGACAGGAGTACCACTTCCAGAAGAGACTATTAATGGTGTAAAGAGATGTGATGCTGTACTATTTGGTGCGATTGGTGGACCTAAATGGGATAACTTAGAGAGACACTTAAGACCAGAGAGTGGACTTTTAGGTTTACGAAAAGAGATGGGAACTTTTGCAAATCTAAGACCAGCTATAGTATATGATGAGTTAGTCAACGCCTCAACTCTAAAGCCTAGTGTTATTAAAGGTGTTGATATTATGGTAGTTCGTGAGTTGACAGGTGGGATATATTTTGGAGAGCCTAGAGAGCTACTAAAAGATAGAGCCTATAACACTATGGTATATAGTAAAAGTGAGGTGGAGAGGATTGCAAGAGTAGCTTTTGATATAGCAATGAAGAGAACTAAAAGAGTCTGCTCTGTAGATAAAGCAAATGTTCTTGAGGTTAGTCAATTTTGGAGAGATACAGTTATTGAGGTATCAAAAGATTATCCAGAGGTAGAGCTAACCCACATGTATGTAGATAATGCCTCAATGCAGTTAATTAGAGAGCCAAAACAGTTTGATGTTATCTTAACAGGAAATATATTTGGAGATATACTCTCAGATGCAGCTAGTATGTTAAGTGGCTCTATTGGACTTCTACCAAGTGCTAGTATTGGTGAGGGTGTTGGACTATATGAGCCAATCCACGGTTCAGCTCCAGATATTGCAGGTCAAGGGATTGCAAACCCACTTGCCACAATCTCAAGTGCCTCGATGATGTTAAAGTATGCTTTAGGTGAAGATGAAGCCTCAAAAAAGATAGATAATGCTATTAAAAAATCTCTAGCAATGGGATATAGAACGGCCGATTTAAGTGCTTATGATGCAAAAGAGATATGTTCATCTTCTGAAATCGGTGATATTATTGCTAATTTTGTATCTAAATAGAGAAAAAAGCTATATAACTATATAGCTTTAACTACTCCTATCCTCTTAAGTCATATATAAGATTAAATAAGATAGTTATAAAACTATGAAATATTTAATTTTAACAATAGGAATTTTAATGATGAGTATAAGTGCAAATGAGCTTCAGTATGAAGAGTCTCCATATCTAAAACAACATGCAAAAAATCCAGTTCATTGGTTACCGTGGGGCGACAGAGCATTTAATAGAGCTAAAAGAGAGGATAAACTTATATTTCTATCTATAGGGTATAGTACTTGTCACTGGTGTCATGTAATGGAACATGAATCGTTTGAAAATAAGAAGATAGCTGATATTTTAAATAGATATTTTATAAGTATAAAAGTAGATAGAGAAGAACACCCAAATATAGATAAACACTATCAAGAGGTTTATAGAATGATGAATAGGCGTTCTGGAGGTTGGCCTCTAACTGTTATTATGACTCCTGATGCTAAAGTATTTTTTACTGCCACATATATACCATCTGAAGAGAGATATGGATATAAGGGTTTGCCACAAGTTTTAAATGAGATTGTATCACTATATCGTAATAGAAAGGATGAGGTTATTAAGAGTGCAGATAGTATTGAAAATGCCTCTAATAGAATAAAAGTTAAAAAGAGAGATAATAGAGAGAAATTGGATAAAAATCTATCTAAAAAGTTTATAAAAGAGATAGAGAGTAGATATGATTTTAGATATAAAGGTATAGGAACTCAACCAAAATTTCCACATGCTTCAACTATTGATACTATGTTAAATATATATGAATTAACAGGCAATAAGAGTGCAAAGAGTATGGCTTTAGATATGTTAATAGCTATGGCAAAAGGGGGAATAAATGACCAGATAGAGGGGGGTTTCTATAGATACTCTACTGATGAGGCTTGGATAATTCCACATTTTGAAAAGATGTTATATACAAATGCAGAGTTAATAGAGGATTACTCAAAAGCCTTTAAAATTACAAAAGAGCCATTTTTTAAAAAGATTGCAGATGAGACAATATCAAATATTAATGAGAGATTTAAAAAAGATAATCTATACTACTCTGCTTCGGATGCAGATAGCAATGGAGTAGAAGGTAAGTATTTTACTTTTAGTTATGATGAGTCTGAGAAGAGACTGAAAAAAGAGGGATTTTCTCAAAAAGAGATAGATAATATCTTAGAATATTTTGGGATAGTAGAAGAGGGTAATTTTGAGAATGAACAGAATAATCCATATATAACATCTAATAAGATACCTAAAGATATAGATAGAGTTAAAAAGATTTTTATAGAAATTCGCTCAACAAGAGATTATCCATTTATTGATTATAAAATTCAGACATCTTGGAATGCCCTATTTATACATTCACTATTTAAAGCAGGAAAAGATAAAAAAGCACTAAAGAGTTTAGATACTCTATTGGATAAACTATATATTAATGGTGAACTTTATCATCAGATAGTTGGTAAAAATCAACCTAAAGTGAAAGGATACTTAGAGGATTACTCATTTTTAATTCAATCTCTAATTGATGCTTATGAAGAGAGTTTAGATAACCATTATCTAAAATTGGCTAATAGCTTAAGCGATAAAGCTCTTAAGAGATTTTATAGAGATAATATATGGTATATGAGTAATGATGGATTTAATAGTCAAGATGATTTATATGACTCCTCATATCGCTCATCTATGATGGTCATGGTAGAAAATCTACTAAAACTAGCTCTATTTAAAGATAATTATAAACTATATTATAGTGCTATAGATATGATAAACTCCTTTTCAAAAGAGTTAAATAGCTCTCCTAGCAGTTACGCTTATGGCTCTAAAGTTGCTTTAATGGTTCAAAATCCAATTATATTAATTAAATCAAATCGTAAAAATCTACTTAAATATAGAGATAAAATTAGAGAGATAGAGTATCCGTTTATATTAATAAAAGAGGTAGATGAAGATAAATTTAGTGCTTGTACTATGTTGAAATGTTTTTCATCTCATAAAAATTTGGATAATATTATTGGAGATATTAAAAAATATATTAAGAGTGGCACTTAAAAGCCACTCAGACTTAGACTATTTTGTACTATTTTTATCATGAGTTGATAATATTTTCTCTTTAAACTCTTTTAGTTTATCTCCAAGCTCTTTAAATAGTTTCTCTGCTTTATTTGGTCCTTTTACCTCTTTTTCAGTCTTATCTATTAAATCTTCTAACTGTTTATATGTTGTGGTACTACTACTAATATAACCTAATGCTTCAGCTTTTTTTAGGTCATCTTTTGCTAATGCTAGATGTTTAAGTGCCTGTTCTTTATCACTTTTTGCAATATTTGAAGCTACATGAACTAGCTCTAAAGCATTAATTAATGGAATTGGAATAATATGTTGTTCTTGTGCAAATGTATTTAGAGCAATCTCTAAAACATGTTTTGCTTTTAGAGGATGTTTCTCAATTAGATATTTAGATGCTAATTTTAATGCGTCAGGATAAGAGGCTAGAGGTAAACTAATAACTGTAACATCTATCTCACTCTGTAGAGAAATAAGTAGTTCTCCTGCCTCTTGAATTTTACCAGCATCTAAAAGTTTTTTAACATCTTCTATTACTCTCTTTACATCTTCTGATGTTCCTATAAAATTCTTAACTACAATTCTATTTTCAATAGGTAAAAATTCTGGTGTATCTTTTGCAGTCAAAATTGTTTCTAATTTTCCAAGTGCTAACTCAATACTCTTTTTGGCGTCATCTATCTTATTTTTATTTAATTCATCAACTGCTTTAGCTGAAAGTTTTAGTGATTCTAATGCCTCTTGAACTAATTTTACGCGATTATCTTGAGCTTTTTTTGTTGCTACCTGAGTTGCTTTTGTACTTACCTCTTGACTTGTTAAATTTTTATGTTCATCTGCTATTGCAAATGAGCTTAAAAGTAGTGTTGATACTAATGTTGATAATAGTACTTTTTTCATTTATTAATCCTTTTTTTAATTTTTTTCATTTTTTTAGTCATATTGACTAAATTTAAATTTAAAAAGAATTATAGAATAAAAAGAGATAAAAAAATGCCACTAAAGTAGCATTTTCTATTTATACTTCACCTTATTTAAAGATATGATTAAAATTTCTATTTCTTATCAAAAACATAAGCATACATAGGAACATAAATCAAAGTAAGTAAAGTTCCAACCAAAAGCCCCCCAATCGCCACATCAGCCAAAGGGCTAAGTCTCTCCAACCCAACGGCTTGTTCAAGAGCAATAGGAACCATACCTGCAATAGTTCCAAAGGCAGTCATCATAACAGGTCTAAATCTAACTCTAACAGCCTCTTTTGCACTCTCAAATGAGCTTTCACCTTTTGCTCTATACTCTTGATAGAAGTCTATTAATAAAACAGCATTTTTAATAATAATTCCAAAAAGTAGTAAAATACCAAGCAAACTTGGCATACAGCTCGGTTTTCCAAATAGAAGCATTCCCCAACTTGCACCAATAAGAGAGAGAGGTAAAACCACAATCATAATAAACGCCATTCTAACCGATTTATAGATGGCAATTAGAGCCATAATTAAGATAATAACTCCAAGTCCAATCGCTTTGAGCATTCTCTTAAAACTATCGTGGATTTGTGCAATATCTCCTGTCTGCTCCATCTGAATATCGCTAATATTGGCATCTTTGAGTGCTTTTAGTGTATCATCTGTTAGGTGGGTTACTGGTCGTTTTGCTCTATATCCATTAATATCTAAAGAGTAGAGAAGTTTGTCTCTCTCTATCTTTGCAAATGTTAGGTGTCGTTTGAGTTTTGCAATGGTTGAGAGTGGAATTTCCCCAAACTTTGAACTAATTGGTAAGAGTTTTAGAGTCTCTATATTTTTAGAAAACTTTCCTTTTAGATAGAGTCGCACAAACTGTGTATTCATAGAGTCACCAAAACTAGCACAAAACAGACAATCCACTAGCTGTAACTATAATTAATTATAAAAAAAAATTATAGTTAGGCAACCCTGTAATAGTTTTCAAGAATATATTTTATAGATTCTTTTTT
>JALWDJ010000048.1 GCA_027014605.1 Campylobacteraceae bacterium | reverse complement strand
CATCTCCTCTATGAGTATCTACTCTATTATTATCTATAGGAGAATTATTATGAATAGTCTCATTTGCATCTCCTCTATGAGTATTGTCATTATTATCTCTTCTAGCTCTATGTTCTGCTTCTATATCTAAATGAGTTCTAATATGTCTCTCTTCTAATTCAACTTTAGTTCTATTTAAATGTACTACTGTTTGATTTCTATCTATAACTTTTCCATGATATTCATTTGAATCTTCAGTTTTTAACCTATCATGAATTACTTCTAATAAATCTTGATCTAAATCATCTAATGATGGTATAGTCTCATCTAGAACGCTCTCTGCAACTTTAGGTATCTGAATACCATTAGAGGCATTTCCATCACTATCTAATGTTTGAAGTAGTTGAGCTACTGTCTCATTTGTCTCTAATATTGTAATATTATCTTCTAGTAAAGAGGCATTAATATCTCTTAATTTTACTCTACCTAGAGTAAAGTTACAATCACTACCACTCTCAAAAGTGAATGTACCATTTTCATCTGTTGTACCCCTTTCATTACCACACTGATAATTTACTCCCTCAACAGCAGAATCAACATAATATCCTTTTCCAATCTTATTAGCTACATTACTATTTCCACTATTAGCAGGAGTTGAAGAATCACTCAGAGATGATGAAGTAGAATTACTACTTCCATTACTTCCACAACCAACTAAAAGAAGTGTTGCTGTTATGATTGAACCTATTGTTAATCTATTCATACTTAAATCCTTTATATTTTTTAATATAATTATTATAATACAAAAGTATTAGTGAAGTATTAGTGAAACTTTAAAAATATAGTTGTACCAATTCCTACTCTACTCTCTATTGATATATCTATATTTAGTTCACTACATAGTTTTTTAACAATATGAAGTCCAATTCCTATACCTCTATCATGCTCCTTATAAAATCTATTAAAAACTTTAGATGGATTTTTTATACCAATACCACTATCTGATATAGTTAAAATTTTTTTATCTTTTTGATAACAGATATCTACTCTTCCATTATCTATATTATATTTTGAGGCATTACTAATAATATTGTCAATAATTCGAGTTAATCCTTTTTTATTGGTTTTTATATATATATTAGAGTCTATTTTAATATTATATGTAAGATTTATATAATTTTTTTCTATCATTGCAACTCTATCAACTACTATTTTTTTTAAATTAATATTCTCTATTTCTAATTTATGAGATAATAGATAGTGTTTTAAGTTCTCTTGAAGTAGTAGAATATTATCTATAGCTCTCTCTATTCTACCTATTTTCCTATTCTCTCCAATCTCATTTTTAAGTAGAGATAAATTTAATCTCATAGTTGCCATTGGAGTATTTACATCATGTAAAATATCTTTTATAAACTCTCTAGTTAAAAGAAGAGCCTTTCTAAGTGGATATAATGAGTAGAATGAAAATAGTATAGATAATATAGTAACAATAATTAATGTAATAAGTAACTCTTTTATTGTTTTTATATATATAGAAGATACTCTTATATTATATATATTATATGGCATATATATTTTTAAAAAAAAATCATCTGATTTTTTAATTGGATATAGACTATATATCTCTTTACTATTTTTATATAATCTAAATGTAGATTTATTAATTTTGGGAATAAAATCTATCTTATATTCACTACAATTTAGAGTATAACTACATAAATTCATCTGACTAATAAGTTCTCTATCTAAATTCTGTAGCTCTTTTTGATAATTTATATAAAATAGAGCTAAAATTAAAAGAGTCATAGAGAGAAAAAAGAGTAAAAAACTCTTTAAAAAAGACTCTAGTTCAACACTTCTCAAGCCTATATCCTACTCCATGAATATTTTTTATATCTAAATCTGTAAACTGTTTTAATTTATTAATTGCTACTCTAAGAGCTGATACATTTTTAATAGATATAGTCTCTAATATTCTCTCTTTTGTAATAACTTTATCAATATTTTTAATAAAAAAATCAAATAGTTCTATTTGCATTCTACTTAGATTTATTCTATTTTTACCTCTATAAATCTCTCTATCCTTAGGATAATATATAATATCTCTATATATAATCTTCTTATTAGAGTTATTAAATTTTGCTTTTATGCGAATAAGTAACTCTTCAGGGAAAAATGGTTTTTTAATATAATCTTCTGCACCAATTCTAAATGCTTTTGAGATACTTTCTAAATCAACTAAAGCACTAATAAATATGGCAGGAGTACTATCTTCTGCATCCCTTAAAGCCTCTAATAGCTCTAGTCCATTAAAATTTGGAACATTGATATCAAAAATATATAAATCAAAACTCTCTTGATACGAGCTATCTGAAGCATCAATACCATCTTTAACCCAAGTGACACTATAGCCCTCAATTTCTAATATATCTAGTATAGTCTCTCCTAAATCTAAATCATCTTCTAAAAGTAAAATTTTACCAGTAGTATCCAACTCTAACTCCTACACTTCTTTTCATTGAGATACTATTTAAACCATGTGTATAGCTTAAATTTAAAAACCAATTTTTATCTATCTTATAGTAGTTATATAGTGAGATATTTTTAATATCATCTGAGTTTGTATATATACTAGATACACTATTGTATGTTAGAGTAGTATATAATATATTATGAAAATAGTATCCTAATCCAATATTATAAAATGAAGAGTTCTTATAGATTGTACTATTTGTATCTTTATCTCCAATAACTGTATATCCAACTCCACCTAAAATAGAAAAACTATTATAATAGTAGTTTATATATGAAGAGAGTGTATAGTCTAACTTATTATTATTGCTATCATAAGTAGGTAGAGATACTCCACCACCAATTTTAAAACTCAATCTATTAGTAGCTTTAAATTTATAGTATCCATTTAGATATGTATTATCAACCCCACTATCTTTATCATTATACATGTCTCTACTAAAATATGAACTATATAGACTAAGAGAAAAATCTTTATAGTAGTAATCAAATTGTATAGAGGTTGTATCTATTTTTACATCTTTACCTTTTATATATTTTGTTCCTAATGATATATCAAAATGGTGAGGTGAGACTAATTTTTTAATAGTACAACCTGATAAATCAACTAGTTCAGTTAATGGAGTATTTGGACATTTGTCAACTTTATCATCAACACCATCCATATCCATATCACTATATGCTAGAAGAGAGATGGAGAGTACTAAAAAAAGTTTTATTAATCTATACATATTTATCTTCTCCCATTATTAAAATGCCCTGATGATGAGGTCGTCTCTTCTTGTTGATGTGAATTATCTATAGGTTCATTATGGTTTGTATTAGTATTTGTGGTAACAGTAGGAGTTCTATCAATTGGTTCATTATGGTCTCTATTGGTATCTGTTGGAACAGTAGGAGTTCTATCAACTGGTTCATTATTGTCCCTATTGGTATCTGTTGGAACAGTAGGAGTTCTATCAACTGGTTCATTATGGTCTCTATT
>JALWDJ010000047.1 GCA_027014605.1 Campylobacteraceae bacterium | reverse complement strand
TTTGTATAGCTCTCTTTATCTAAAATGGTATCTTTCATCTTTTTACTTAGAGATTTAATACTCACAGCCATTAAGTAGTCATATCCTGCATCTTTAATATATTTGAGATTTATTTTTGAGTTTAGTCCTCTATCAGCTACAATAACCACTTTATCAAGATTGAACTTACCTTTGAGATTATCTAAAACTTTAACCATTGTTTTACTATCAAAAGTGTTTCCACTAAAGAGTTCATATCCTATTGGTAATCCATTTTTATCAATCAATAATCCCATAACTACTTGAACATCTCCAAACTTTCCATCTTTGGAATATCCAAATTTTTTTAAATCATTCTCATTTTTACTCTCATAATAAAAAGTAGTAACATCATAAAATACTATATCTGTTGAGATATTAAATAGGCTCTTATTTTGATTAAAGAGTGCCTCCTCTATAGCTATCTTATTCTTTGCTAAGATGTCTAAACTTCGGTAGATGTAGTTAATATGTAAATTGTCATTTATATTAAAATAGTCATCTTTATTCTCTACTAATGCCAGTTTACTTTTAGGTTTTAACAATCTATCTACAACCATTGAGAAGATAACTGATTTAAAGTCATATTGTATCTCTCTATCTTCTACTAATTTATCTAATATGCTATCAAGTTTAAATCTATTCCATAGTTTTTTATAGACTACATACCCATAGTTGTATCTATCTAACTCTTCTATTTGGGGAGTAGCTCTCTGTTGTACAATATCTTTTTTACTCTTTGCCAACAACAGTAACTTTGAAGCAATATTTTCTGCCTCTCGTTCAGACATATCTTCTACTTTCCCTAGATTAGCAACTACCCTTTGTTTAACTTTCCCATCTTCTCTATAGTTCTCTACGATTTTTATATATTCGTGATTTTTACTTTTTATTATTCGTATAAACATATTATCTTCCATCACTACTGAAATAGTATCATAAAAACTATATATAAATACTTTAGTTCAAAAAGTTGTCACTACATTTTTTTTGAAAATGAACTTTTTTTTATGCTAAAGCCCTAAATCTTGGGCTTTTAAATTTTGAAATTTGGGTTTGGTGATGAAGATGGGAGAA
>JALWDJ010000046.1 GCA_027014605.1 Campylobacteraceae bacterium | reverse complement strand
GTTTTACCACTAAAGGAGTTGAATTATGATTAGAGATAATCTAAATACCTACTATTTAAAGTTAAAAACTATTACTCCCATTCATATAGGAACAGGAGAGGCTTATGAGCCTACTAATTTTGTAATAGATGGTGGTAAGCTATATCAATTTGATGAGGTTCTATTTTATCAAAGTTTAAATCCTTCTGATAAGAGATTATTTAATAAAAAGCTAAACAGTTGGATGAGTGTAATTGATTTCTATCGCTCTAAAGTAAAAGAGGCAAAGATTATTGCCAAATTTGAGTGTGATGTATCTAAAAAAGTTGAAAATACTTACAAAAAATTGAAAAATGATGATGGCTCAAAAAAGAAAAATCAGTTTCAGATAGCCCAAACCTTTAAAAATCCAAATACACATAGAGCTGTTATTGTTGGGAGTAGTTTAAAAGGAATGCTAGATACTGTATTGAAAATTTATCCTAAAAAGATAAAAAGTAATGAGCCAAGACAGAGGCTTATTGTATCTGATGCGATACTTTTAGAGGGAAAAACAGAGATAGGCTATGCCTATAGGAAACATAAAAATCCAACAAAAACAGCACGAAGTGAGATACCTCAAATGGTTGAGATAATCTCTAAAGGTTCTACTTTTATATTTAGCATTACGACAGAATACTCTTTTGAAGAAATTAAAAGAAAAATGAGAGATTACCATAATGATAGAGATGATAGTAGATATACTCAAGCAGCCAATAGCTTTATAGCAAGAGTAGGTAAGTTTTGTGGTAAAGAGTATATGGTTGATGATGGTAAAAATGTTTTAAACAGTTATGGTAAACCTATTGCTACACATACACTTTATGAGAGTGGTGATAGTTTTGGATGGATAGATATTGAAGAGATAAGCAAAGATGAGTTTGATAATGCTCTTAAATCTATCGCCAATCAAGAAAAAGAGTACTATGCTAAAATAAAAAAGCAACAAAAGAGTATTATAGAGACAATAGCTACTCAAAAAAGAAAAGCTAAAGAGGAGGCAATTAGAAAACAGAAAGCACGAGAAGAGGAGAAGCGAAAAGAGGCAGAGGCTAAGACAAAAAGGGAAGAGGAGTTGGCAAAAATGTCTCCTATTGAGAGAAAATTAG
>JALWDJ010000045.1 GCA_027014605.1 Campylobacteraceae bacterium | reverse complement strand
AGAAAAGATGAATTTCCTGAAAATAATTACTTTAAAAATAACCCCCTATCCTCTTATAATCTTATGTCTAAAATATAAAAAGCTCTTATTTTGAGAGGTCGTTATGTTATGATTTTTTAGAGATTTTTATCTCATGGCATTAGCTATATCTTTCTTTTCTGCATGAGCATAAATCATAGTAGTTTTAATATCAGAATGGCGAAGAGTCTCTTTTAAAACTAAGAGATTTCCAGTTTTTCTAAAAAGTTGCATTGCACAGGTGTGTCTAAAAATATGAAGTCCCCTACCCTTAATATTTAATTTTTTCATAATTCTATTTACAGATAGATAAAAGTTTGTTCTGTGAATAGGCTTAGTGCTGTTTTTGCCTTGAAAAATATAACTATTATTTAATGTTTTAAAATAGTTTAACTCCTCTTCAATATATACTCTTTTAATAAGAGCTGTTTGCTCCTCTTTGGATTTTGTATCTTTTAGATAGATTTCAAAAAAATCATTATCCCCATTCTCATTTGTCAAATCTGAAATATAAATATCATCTAATTGCAAATTCAAAACTTCAGAAATTCTTAAACCTGCAAAGAGCATTAACTTAATTCCAAGTGAATGGATATATGAATAGTGATTTCTGTTTTTTAATTTAGTATCAAGATAATCAAGTAATTTATCTACATCACTATTACTTAAATATTTTATCTTTTTACTCTTATATGCTTTCTTAGGTAAAATTCCTTTAAACTCTTTTTCATAGGTAAAAAAAACATCATTATTATCTGAAATATATATAAAAAAAGATTTCAATATTGAAATATAAAGGGTTTTTGTTTTTATTGAGAATTTTTTGCTTCTGGAGTTCTCTTCAAACCACTCTAAAAAAGAGTAGATAAACTCTCTGTCTATTTCTGATAGAGCTTCTACTTCTCTTTGAATTGAGATATACTCTCCCAATTTACCCAAAACTCGGCTATAGACAGCCATACTATTTTTTGAAATTTCTCTATATTTTATATTTCTTAGATAAGATTTTAACCAGCGATTAAAATCCTCTATTAGTGTATCTTTCTCAAATTTCATGCCCTAAAATACTCCTATTTTTTAAAAATCATAACATAATGTGAGATTATGTCCCTCTTTTTA
>JALWDJ010000044.1 GCA_027014605.1 Campylobacteraceae bacterium | reverse complement strand
CCCTTTTGCAATTTTGTATCATATTTAATCTTTCGTATCTCATGAGCTTTTATAAGAGTATCTTTTAGGACTCTGTCTGCAATCCAAGGCATAGCAGGTTTTCCCTTTTTACCTATTATACGAACAAAATTTTTTCTCTTAAGAGATATTACTTTTCCTGCTCTCTCTATGGTTACTCTTAGTTGATTAACTCTTAGAGGTTGTGGAAATAGAGTATGATTTGCTAGATTTTTAATATCTACTTCAAACCCACTATCTGTTTGATTTAAAGAGAGTTTAATATATTCTGAGAGTAATTTTAAATCACTATTATGAATTGAAATGCCATGAAATGCGTGAGTATGAGTATCTTTTAAATTTACAAAACTACCTTTTATCTTTGGCATGTGGCAAGAGATACATGTATCTTTACTTTTAGGGTCTTTTTTAATCTGCATATCACAAACTAATAAACCTTTACCATTTTTCTTATGGTCGTGACACCCAAGACACATATCTCCATTATAGAAATTCTCATTACTATAATCTATCTTATGATATGGAGAACCTGTAGTTCTCTTAATAAGTCCAAAAAGTGAACTCTCACTCTTAAACTCTATCTTTTCGCCTTTTTTCTTATTATCAGCAGAGAAGAAATATTTTTTCTCTTTTGTAAATATATTACTATTCATTCTTGCATGTTTTTTTATACTCTTAATAGTATGACAAGTTTGACATGAAATTGGTTCTGTCAACTGAATTTGATTTTTTGTAAGATGAGTTTTGCCCTCCATAAGTTTATGGTCTGATGGTGTATGACACTTAGCACACTTATATTTGCCCTTTAACTTATATGGGTGCTTGTTCCATACTGCCTTATGTACAGGGTCACTAAATATAGAAGATTTTGAGTGCATAGAGTTTTCATACTCAGAATAAATAATAGGGTGGCACTTTTTACAAGTGACATTCTCTAAAGTTGCATGAAGTGGAAGTATTGATATTAATGAAATCAGAGAGATTATATATCTCATTTTATCTACCTTTTTTGGTGTAGTCTTAAATCTTTATCTCAATTATAGCAAAAAACAATAATATTTAAGAAATAAGATTGCTGATATATGCCTAATTTAATCTATATATAATAAAAAAACTATATAATTTCACATATTATAA
>JALWDJ010000043.1 GCA_027014605.1 Campylobacteraceae bacterium | reverse complement strand
TTCTTAGATAAGATTTTAACCAGCGATTAAAATCCTCTATTAGTGTATCTTTCTCAAATTTCATGCCCTAAAATACTCCTATTTTTTAAAAATCATAACATAATGTGAGATTATGTCCCTCTTTTTAGCAATTTAAATACTCTTTTATATCCTCTAAATATATATCTATATTCTCAAATCTATGGTCTCCACCCTCTTCTATTATCTTTTTTGCATTTGGTAACTTCTCTAAAGCATCTCTATAATCTAAAACCTCATCTCCCTTATTTAACATTAAAAGATATTCTCCTCTATTCAATTTCTCTACTACATATTTTCTTAACATATCTAAGTATGACTCTCTCCATTCAAAATGACTTCCATCATAATAGCTCTTTGCTCTCTCTTTTAACTCTACATGTCTTTTTAGTGTCTTTTCAGATTTTACTGCTGGATTTATTAAAACTGCTTTTAGTCTATATTTTTCTGCAAGATAGATAGCATAAAATCCACCCAGTGATGAACCTACTAACGATACTGTTGGATAACTATTAATTAACTCTTCAAGTGTAGTAACTGCTAAGTCTGGAATATATGAGAGTGATGGAGCTATATATGGAATATTATATTTTTTAAAATATTCCCTAAATAGACTTGCCTTTCCACCCTGCCCTGAACTTCCAAATCCATGAACATATATTATCATTTTTTTATAATCCTTTTAATACTCTTATTGCTATACTATTATAATCTTTTTATAAATAAAGGCTTATTAAAATGCGTTTTCCACTTGATATATCTAATAATATTGAAGAGTCATTAATATTTTGGATAACACGATACATTAAATATAAAGTAAATACTCTATCCTCTCGAAATGTAAAAGAACAGTCTAAAATTCAAAATATTATGGTTAAACTAAATAGCTCTCCATCATCTATTGAGGAGTTATCTGCTATTGTAAAAGAGATTAGAAAAGCAGGAATCGAGGGGATTAAAACTTTCTATATACCTGTATCTAAACTATTTGATTATCTACTACTACAGAAACTATACTCTCTAAAAGAGATAGATGATGAGATAGTTATTGATTTTTTAACATCTACCACAGCAGGAATGAGTAACGCCACTAAGAAAAACTATAGAAATGCTATTACAAACTTCTTTAATTATCTATCTAACCATAATGAAAATAGTCCAAATAGTGGTAATGGATATATCTATCATCTTAATCTATCGAATTGGAAAGGGTTATCTGGAAATAGAGGAGATAAGATACCATCTTATCTTACAGAAGATGAGGTTCAGACTCTCTTAGATGGATTAAAGCAATATAAGTTTGTATCAAAACGCTCATACCTATTTTATAATCTTATTATTAGATTAATTTTACTTACAGGAATGAGGATATCTGAAGTTTTAAATATAAGAAGAGATAAAATTCAACTACAAGATGGTTATCTTCTCATCAATATAGTAGGAAAAGGTAATAAAAACTCTATAATTGAGGTTTCCAAAGAGGCGTTAGAGCCATATTATAGTTTATGGTTAAATAGTGGAAATGGTAGTTTCCTATTCTACTCTCCTCAAAATTCTCAAAAAAGAGTTAATCCATCATCTGTATCTCATAAGATTAAAGAGCTATTGCGATATTGTGGAATTGTAAAAGATAAAGAAGGGGCTCATTTACTTAGACACACTTACGGCACACTTCTATATAGTAAAGTTAAAGATTTAGCCTTAGTCCAAGATATGATGAGACATGCAGACCCCTCTACTACTAGAGTATATACCCATATTGTAGATGAACGAAGAAGAGAGGCAACAAATTTATTAAACACTATTTTTAATAAAAAAAAGCAGAAAAATATCTATTAATTAAGCAATATTATACTATTATCTTATAATAAAAAATAGGAGATAGAGATGAAAAAATATTTATTAAACTTAATAATTTTAACTTCAATAATCTACTCTTCAACCACATTTAGTAAAATATTTGGTGGTGAAGAGAGTGATATCGCTAAAGCAGTTGTAAAGACTAATAATGGCTATCTAATAGCAGGGAAAACAAAGAGTTTTCAAGATAGTGACAGAAACTATAATGTATATCTTATTAAAATAGATAAAAATGGAAATAAAATCTGGTCGAAGATATATGGTGGTAGTGATGATGATGAGGCTAACTCTATAACTAAATTTAAAGATGATTTTGTATTTGCTGGTTCTACTAAAAGTTATGGAAATGACAATTTAAGTTTCTATTTTGTAAGAATTGATAAAAATGGGAAAATTAAGTGGGAAAAAACATATTATAGAGGTAGTAATGATGAGTATTATGGAAATTCAATTGTAGCAGATGGAAATAATTTAATTATTACAGGAACAGAGAGACACCTAAAATTCTTCTCTGCACGGATAAATCCTATATTAATCAAAGTAAATAGTAATGGAGATTTAATATGGAGAGGATATTATGGTGGAAAAGATGAAGATTATGGTAATGCTGTTATTAGTACAAAAGATGGTTATATTATGGTAGGGAGAAGTGAAACTTATGGGCATGGTGATTTTGATAGTTATGTTGTAGGCTTAAAGAAAAATGGTAAAAGAGTATGGTATCACGCTTATGGTGGGAAAGATGATGAGACTGCACATGATATAATTGAAACTAAAGATGGATATATTATTGTTGGAAGCACAGATAGTTTTGGACTTAACTATAAAGATGTATTTGTTGTAAAGATAAATAAGAGAGGAAAAGTTATATGGAGACACTCTTATGGTGGTAGGTATGATGATGAGGGGTATGCAATCACAAAAGCTCCTGATGATGGATACGTAATTGTTGGTAAATCTGAAGTTCGCCGTAAGGGAAATGAGCTATATATTCTAAAAATTAACTCTAAAGGTAAAACTGTATGGTCAAGAACCTATGGTGGAGAGAATGATGATGTTGGATATGATATTGTGACTGCTGATGATGGATATTTAATTGTTGGAGAGAAACAGACTTCAAGAAGTAGAGATAGTAATGTCTGGGTTCTTAAAGTTGATTTTAAAGGTAATCTACATAGATAAGAAGAGTAGATATCTTCTTATTTTTAAAACTGATATTTTGCATTTAGATAAAAATATCTTCCTGCCTCATTAATAAGCATTGTATCACTACTATTACTCATTAGGATTAAATCTTTATATGTATTGGTAGTGGTATATGTTTCATCTAATATATTATCAACTCCAGCTGTAAATATCAAGCCATTATCAAACTCCCTTGTTGTTTTTAAATTTAGAGTTGTATATCCATCTAATATCTGCTCTCCATTATCACTATCTATATTTTTCCATTTAGTAGCGTTTTGTAGTGATAGTTCTATATCTCCACTATCATCATAATCATATTGGGCTGATAGATTAATCTTCATTGGAGCGATATTTGCTAAATCTTTATCTTTTTGATTTGTTGGTTGAGTATCTTTTTTACCTCTATTATATGCCAACTTCCCACTTAGAGTTAAATCATCACCTACCATATAATCTCCATTTAATTCAACTCCGTATATATGAGCATCAATATTTTCAAAGCTATTTTTCATTCTACTACCATTATAATATATATAATCTTCTAATTTTGAGTAGAATGTTTTTACCTTTACTTTTCCACCACTAAAAGATTTCTCTAACCCTAAATCAACCTCATAATTTTTTGTCTGGTCTAAATTTGGATTTCCATTTAAGACTCTTTTTAGCTTATTATCTGCTTTTGTATATTTTGTATTATATAGCTCTCTTGCATCAGGCACTCTATTTGATTTACCTACTCCTCCAAAAAGATTTAGCTCTTTATCAACTTTATATTTAGCAAATAGATTTGCTGAAAATGAATTATAGTCTCTATCTCTCTCTATTGAATGGGTATCTATTGAGGTATCATCATATCTTACTCCCCATGAGAGTTTTACTTTACCTAAATCTTTTTTAGATTTTAAAAATAGTCCTAAATTTTTTGTATCAACATCATCAATACTCTTTCCAATATGTTTAACTACTCCATTTGCTCTATTTGTAATATAATACTCTCCGTCCCAATTTCTTTTACTGCTATCTATCCCATAGGTAAAGGTATCTGCACTGTTTTTAATCTTTAATCCACTCATTTGAGTAGTTAATTTATGAGTCTTATAGTTCTTTTTTCCAATAACTCTATACTCTGTACTCATTGGGTGTTCTACCTCTGAGTTATATATCTGCAAATCTAATCTTTTAGAAAAATCCCCTAAATTTTTAATACTATACTCTAAATTTGCAATATCACTATCATCATATATAGCATCCATTTTACTAGATGGATATAGAACATCATCACTTCTATTTGCTGTATAACTTGCTTTTAGCTCTTGATTGTCAGTTACATCTATAAATATTTTACCCATTACACTATTTTTCTCATAGGCTTTCATATTTCTATCTCTATAGTTATATTGCTCTACTCCCCTACCCTCTGTATAGTTATCTAACTGTTCTGCAAAATTATCTCCATCTCCATCTCTATATTGATTACTACTCTCTGTTGATGAGGTTATTAAGGCTCTAAATCTATCTGTTCCTCCACTTACTGTTCCTGAATACTCTCTGTATCCAAATGAACCAATATTTGCATTAATCTCTCCAGATAGCTTTTTTGTTGGTTTTTTAGTCCTAACCTTTACTGTTCCACTAAGTGAGCCAAAATCTTCTACATCAAAAGCTCCTTCTGTAACCTCTATACTATCTACTGTATGTGTTACAATATGAGATGATGGGGGGTCCATTCTATTTACACAAGCTCCATAGGTCTTTGTACCATCGACTATTACATTAATATTATCTCTTGTCTGTCCTCTTAAGATAATATCATTAGCTATACCACTTCTTCGAATAAGTGAGACGGATGGGATATTTCTCTCTAAAACCTCAGCTAAATCAGCACTCTTTATCTCTTCACTACTAACATCTTGCACCATTTGAGTTGTAGCTTTTTCTACAATATTAATATCCTCTAACCTCTCATCTCCATAAAGAAAAGTTACTGTAGCTAATGATAAGTATAGTATCTTTTTGTTCATTTCTATTGCCCTTATATAAAATATAAGTTTATTATATAAAAGTTACTCAAAAACCTCCATTAGCTCCTCTCTATCTATTTTATTTTTACCATTTCTATAAATATTTTCCTCTAATCTATTTAGAGCATTAGAGATAATCTTATCTTTTTTAGCATAAGGCAATAGAGTATTAAATAGCTCTCTATCGTTTTTAGCTTTTTTAATTGCTTTTACCATATCATTCTCTCTTTTTATAACTCTATTTTTAATAAGATAAAAACTTAATACTCCACTAGCACCTAAGATAAATCCAACTGCTAAGAATATATATTTAATATAGGCTTTCTCTTTAACTTTTACTATTTTAGTTTTTGTAATGGTTTGAACTTTTGGAGCTTCTATTTTACTACTTGGACTAACCTCTATAGATGATGATTTATGTATAGATTTATCCCCACCTATAACTTCAATATCAATCGGTTTAGTTTTAATAGTTTTAACCTTTTTTGTATCTTTATCAAAATATTTCAGCTCCATTGATGGAATAGTAAAGTTATTATCTGCAATAATTGCTATTTTTTGGATAAAAGTTCCTCTATATACCCCTCCAACAAGTTGTGAAGATATTTTTGGCTCATCAGCATATACAATAGCACTATCTATTGTTGGATTAAATTTTTTAATATCATCAATATTCCCTTCACCTTCTATAGTTATAGTTAAATTTACAGGCTTATTTGCATAAACTTTAGTTCTGTCTGCTTTAGCCTCTATCTTATAGCTTCCATATAGCTCTAAATTGTCAGGTAGTGGGTGAACTTTTAGATTTAAATCATTTGAGTAAATCTTATGCCAATCAAGGTCTTGAATAAATGAGCTAAAGAATGGGTCATTAAATGCTCCATTACCACTTTGAACTATCCCAATTAAAGCCTCAATAGGAGGAATTTTAAATTCTCCAGCTTTTTGAGGAAATATCTGATAATATCTTTTCTCAAATATATACTCTCCCTCATTTCCATTCTCTACTTTATCTACCTTTTTTACCCAAAAGTTATCTAATTTTGGTTCACTAAGTTGAAGTTTGTCTATATGTGCATTCAGTTTTCTCTTAAAAGCTACAGTAAGTTTTATAGGCTCTCCTACAAATGCCTCTTTTTTATTTAACCTCATCTCTAAAACAAATGCTTGTCCATTTTTACTAGCTTGAGGTTTTAAAACCTCTACCTTTAACTCTTTAGTCTTATAGCTCTTTCCGTCTGCCTTAACAGTAAAAGATGGTATAGTTAGACTCTTATCTGGTCTAAAGCTATATGTTTTAGATATAGTTCTAGTTGTTGTTCCATTAATTATATTTATTGATTGAGCTGAAGATGTACCTATAATTGGATATTTATCAATCTCTTTAATTTTAGGAAAATCTATATTAGTTCCATCTGCACTTATTGTATAGTTTACAATATCTCCTCTATATACTGCTGGAGAGCTAACAGATACATCTACATTTGCAAATATATTTACACTTAAGAATATTATTATTAAACTACCAAGGATTTTCTTCATCTCTATTATCTCCTTTTCCTCTACTTAATGGTAACATTAGAGTATTAACTCCTCTACTATTTAACATCTTTTGCCACTTTCTCTCTTCCATATTACTTATTGGTGGTTGAGTTTTATTATTTTCTTTCATTTTATTTTTTTTATCTTTCTGTTTCTCTTGCTTTGCATTCTTTTTCTCTTTCTCTTTATTAGAGTTTTTATCTTTATTCTCTTTTTCTTTATTTTTTTGAGATTTCTTATCTTTACTATTTTTATTTTCTCTATTTTTTTGATTTTGCTCTTTTTGGTTATTAGATTTTTTATCCTTATTGTTTTTATCTTTTTTATCGTCTTTTTTCTTGTTTTTCTTTTTTTCTTGTTGTTTTTTCTTTTTCTTTAGTAACTCAAGATTAAATTTTGTATCTTTATCATCTTTAATCTTCAAAGCCTCCTCATAACTCTTAATGGCATCATCTATCTTATTTAATTTAGCATAGCTATTTCCAATATTATGTAGTTTTTTAAATTCTAAATCTTTGCTATCTATAGAGTTATATACATCTATCGCATCTTTATACTTTTTCTCTCTATATAGAGTATCTGCTAAGTTAAATTTGGCATTATCATTCTCTATTTTGTTATATAACTCTTCTGCCTTTTTGTAATCCTTTTTTAGATATGCCTCTTTTGCATCATCTAAATATTTAAAATCTAATAGTGATGCAGAGCTAAAAATAGTTAGGAGTAGAGTTAATATGATATATCTCATTTTTTATCTCCTTTTTTAAATTTTGGAGCTGAAAAGAGTGTAGCGAAAAAGAGTAAAATAGCTAATAGTAGTGGATAGTAGAATAGCTCTCGTCTATCTTTAATAGTAGAGTTCTCTTCATCCTCTGCTTTATATCTCTTCTCTATAGTATCTACTAATAGTTTGATATCATCTTTAGTTAGAGAGTATGTCATAAAAGCTCCACTACTCTTTAGAGCCAACTCTTTTATCTTATCATTTCTCTTAACAACTACAATGTCTCCATTCTTATCTTTTACGACACCATTTTTCTCTTTTATCACTCCACCTTTAGTTGTTCCAATATTATATATATAGATTGATATATTGTGAGCTTTTGCATAATCTATCTCTTTTGAGAAATCTTTTTTATCTCCACCATCTGTAAAAATTAATAGAATTTTTCTCTTCTCCTCTCCAAATAGTTCATTTGAACTTTTTAATAGATTTAATATATCTGTACCTTTTAGACTTAGATAATCCATTTTAATATTTTTAGCTAAAAATTTAAGTGAATAGTAGTCCTCCGTTAAAGGAGATATTAAAAATGTCTGTGAGCTAAATCCAATAAGTGCGATTTTTGCCTTTTTAAAATAATTTAGTGACTCAAGAAACTTCTTTTTAGCAAATTCAAATCTATTTGGATATACATCATTTGCAAACATAGATTTACTCATATCAATAGCAGTCACTACATTAATAAAGCTTGATTTAACTCTTATCTCTCCCTTATCTATCTGTGGTCTAGCTAATGCAATAATAGTTAAGGCTATTGTAGATATAAGTAGTATATTTTTAGCTCTTTTAGATAGAGAGCTATTTTTAATCTGAATTTTATCTAATACCCTTTTACTAAAAATAGTATCTAATTCATAAGATTTTGTACTCATAAAATATATAAGTGGAATAAGTAGAAGTAGTAACCATAAAATCTCAATATTATAAAATGTTATCATCTCTCTACTCCCTATTTTTTAAATAAAAATATAACATTAGTGCAAAGAGTGCTATAAATAGAATATATTGAAAATAATATGTTTTTTTGACATATTTATTAGCTTTTATATCACTCTTTTCTAATTTATTAATAGTGTTATAAATCTCTTTAAGTCTCTCTACGCTATCGCCTACAAAATATTTTCCACCTGTCTCGTTAGCAATCTTTTGTAAAACTGATGGATTAAAATCCATTCCCTCTTGTCCAACACCAATAGTATAAACTTTTATTCCATACTTTTTAGCAGTATTTATGGCTACACTTAAAGGGATATTTTGAGCATTATCCATTCCATCTGTTAATAAAATAGCTATCTTCTCTTTTGCTTTACTTGTTTTAAAAAGGTTTGAACTTAAAAATAGAGCTTCATACAGTGCTGTTCTCTGTCGTCCTGCAATCCCTACATTAATTCTACTAAGAAGTCTCTTTATACTCTTTTTATCATAAGTTAGTGGGACTGCTACATATGCAAAATCTGCAAATATACTAAGTGCTAACTTATCATGTTTTCTCTTATCTATAAACTTATTTACAATACTCTTTACAATATCAAACTTATTATATTCAGCCATAGAGCCACTTGCATCTAATATAAGTGAAATCTCATATCCTTTATCATTTTTTATTACTACACTATCCTCTTTTACTGGACTTGCTAATGCTGTAACTAATAGTATAACAATTAGTAGTTTTAGACTATTTATTAATAGGCTACTCTTTTTAGATGCTTTTTGTAATAGAGATATATTTGGAAAATATATAGCTAATCCTCTTGCTTTACACCATTTGCTACATATAAAAAAAATAATTAATAGAATAAAGGCTAATGGATACTCAAATACTATACTACTCATTTAAGCTCCTTTATAAACTCTTTTACTCTATGCTCTAAACTCTTATCTAGTGGTGGAACATCTTTTTTATATTTATATCTCTCAAGTTCCTCTACAAGATTATCAAATACATTTTGATGCTCCTTATCTATTAAAACTGCACCATCAAGAGTAAATCTATATGCTACATCTTTTGAATTTGTATAATCTATTGATTTTAAACTATTTAGTGCTATCTCTTTTCTGGATAATTTTTTTCTTCTTTTTCTTCTATTTTTATAAAGGTATATAGCTACTGCTAAAATAGTTAAAGTTAAGATAATTATTGTTAAAAGTATCTCAAAACTGTATTCAGGAACTTCAACTATATCTTTTATATCTTTTAACTGCTCCATTATGAACCTTTTATGATTTCAGATAATCTAATATATATATCATCATTAGTATATATCTTTCCATAAGCTATTTGATGTTGTAAGAAATGCTCATACATCTCTCTATCTCTCTTCTCTACTATCTTTCTGTACTCCTCTGCTATTTCTCTATTTAGAGTTATATCTTCTGCATTTAGACTATTTGGGTCAATTAACTCAAACTCTCCAGTTAAAATAGGATTTTCTTCTAATCTATCTCTAACGATTATGGCATAGACCTCATTCTTATGAGCTATCTCACTTAAATCTACATCTCCATAGAAGTCTCCAACCATAAATATAAGAGATTTCTGTTTTAAAACTCCATTTACAAAATTGCAAAATTCTCCATAATCAAACTCTCTCTCTAAGGTATCAAACTCTATGGCACTATCAACTAGTTGATATATAATAGCATCATTTTTAGTCGGTTCAAAAAACTTCTCTAATTTTTTTTCAAAAAATATACTTTGAAGACGATTATCACTCTTTATTGAAGAGAAAGCTAAGAGTGCCATAATCTCTGTAACAACCTCTTGTTTTAATTTTACCGAACCAAAATGGAGTGTTCCACTAAGCATAAATACAATAACTATATTTAGTTCTCTCTCTTCATTAAATACATTTGTCTTTAGAGTATTACTCTTAGCTGTTGCCTTCCAATTAATTTTACGAATATCATCACCATACTCATAATCTCTAATCTCTCTAAAATCTAATCCATCACCCTTAAATGTGGTTAGATAATTTCCTAGATTTCCAGAGAATACATCTTTTTTAGCTCTAAGGAGTATCTCTTTTGCTACCTGTTGCATAAGAACTTCCTATTATGGTGTATCTATATTTTCAAGAATTTTTTGAATAATATCTTCTGTCTTAATATTTTTTGCTTGTGCCTTATAGTTTAGGATAACTCTATGTCTAAGTACACTAATTGCTATATAGCTAATATCTAATGGTGTTACAAAATCATTTCCACGAATTAAGGCAATAGCACAACTAGCTTTGTATAAATCTATAGAGGCTCTTGGACTTGCTCCAAAACTTATATAGTCATCTACCTCATCTACCCCATACTCTTTTGGATTTCTTGTAGCAAATATAATCTTTATCATATATTCTTTTATAGCATCATCTACATGTATTTTTTTGAAATCCTCTTTTATTTTTTCTAAATCATCAATAGATGCAACAGCTTCTACCTTTTCAAATCCACTAATTGCTACTCTATTTACAATCTCTAACTCCTCTTGTAGAGTATTGTATCCTACTAAGACCTTTAACATAAATCTATCTAGTTGGGCTTCTGGAAGTCTATATGTCCCCTCCTGTTCAACTGGATTTTCTGTAGCCATTACTAGAAAAGGTTCATCAATCTTAAAAGTTCTATCTCCAATTGTTACCTGTCTCTCTTGCATAACTTCAAGAAGTGCTGATTGTACTTTAGCAGGAGCTCTATTTATCTCATCTGCTAATAGTAAATTTGTAAAGATAGGACCTTTTTTTATGCTAAACTCTCCATCTTTAGGGTTATATATCTCTGTTCCTGTTACATCACTTGGCAATAAATCAGGAGTAAATTGAACTCTTTTAAAATTAACTCCTAAAGCTTTCGAGATTGCATTAATAGCAGTTGTTTTTGCAAGTCCTGGGACACCCTCAACTAAGATATGTCCATCTGCAATAAGTCCAACAAGAAGAGAATCAATTAACTCCTCTTGTCCTACAATAATCTTTTTGACCTCTTTTTTTATACTATCTATCTTATTATTCATCTGTCAAATTTTTCCTTAAAATAAATATTTAATATATTATATAGCTACTTTATTAACAATCAGTAAACAGTTTAATTACCTTTAATTAATAATGCTTAGTCTACACAACTAAGAGTTACAATTAGAGTTATCTTTAGGAAAAATATCTAATAGATGCAAAACCTTTTGCACCAACTTTTATACAATTCTCTATCTGTTCTTTAGTTAATATACCACCTAATGCAATAACAGGGATAGAGACTCGTGATGTTATCTCTTTGAGTACATCTAAGCCTTTTGGTTCTTCTTTATTTGGTGTTTTAAAAATAGGACTAAATGTTATCATATCAGCACCTAATTTTTCAGCCTCTTTAACTTCTGAGAGAGTATGTGTACTTACAATGGTAAAAAGTTTAAAAAATTTAGCTTTCTCCACTAAATTTAATTGTGATGAGGTGAGATGCACTCCATCTGCTTGAAAGAGGCACGCTAAATCTATATTTTGATGAAGTATGATTTTATCAAAATTGTATTTTTTAGCTTCATTTACAAATATCTTAGCATTATATGAGTAATTACTATTATTTTTATCTCGATAGAGAATTATATTTGCTTTTGTAGAAAATTTTTTTAAGTCTGAAGAGAGATTATTGAAGTTTAGGGTTGAAGGGTCGGTTATGGCATAGGTAATCATAAATATCCCTTTAATATTAAAATGGAAAATGACTAAATACATCTTCCATAAAAAAATAAAAGCTTTTTTATAAAGCCTCTGAGTGTTCAGCATCCATCAATACAGCACCTGCTAGATATACATAGATTAAAATCATAAATACAAATGTCTGAAGTAGTGCTGAGAATGTTAATAGTAGATATGCAGGAAGAGGTGCAATATAAGGAACTAACATTAAAAGAACCCATAAAAATAGGTCATCACCTTTAATATTTCCAAAAAGTCTGAACGATAGTGAGATAATTCTTGAGATATGAGATACTATCTCAATTGGAAACATTAATGGAGCTAATAGTTTTACAGGACCCATAAAGTGAGCAAAGTAATGAACTACACCATGTTCTCTAATTCCTTCATAGTTATAATATACAAATACTACTATTGCTAGAGGGAGAGTTACATTAATATTTGAAGTTGGAGATTCAAATCCAGGAATAATACCAATAACATTTGCTATAAATATAAAAATTCCAACTGTTGCAACTAAAGGTAGATATTTTCTAGCTAATTTCTCACCTATGGTATCTTTTCCCATAGAAATCACACCACCAAGATATGCCTCCATAACATTTTGAGTACCTGATGGTACAGCTTTTAGAGTTGTAGTTGCATATTTAGCTAAGAGTAGAGCAAGTCCTGCTACTAATATTATATGAGCCATAACCATACCCTCTCCATGCCCCGTAAATGCACCTAAAAAAGTAAAAACACCTTCCATATGTCCGTCCTATGTTATAAATTATTTTGAGAGATTATATCTTAGAACTGCTTAGCATTGAGTTATAAGAATTATAAACGAAGATTAAGTAAATAAGTTAAATAATTTGAGTATTTTAGTTACATATACTTATTTATATTTAAAAGTGAAAATTCTCCCCTAGGTAGTATTTTTTCACATTTTTATCATTCATTATCTCTTCGCTACTACCAGTTGCTAACATCTCTCCATTTCGCATTACATAAGCTCTATCACAGATACTTAAAGTTTCTCTTACATTATGGTCTGTAATTAAAACACCCATATTAAGCTCTATTAACTGCCTAATAATCCCTTGAATATCTTCAACAGATATTGGATCAACTCCTGCAAATGGCTCATCTAGTAACAGAAATTTAGGTCTAGCTACTAAAGCCCTTGCAATTTCGACTCGTCTTCTCTCTCCACCACTAAGTTGAATACCATATCTTTTTCTAATTGGTTCTATATTAAATAGATTTAATAGGTCTTCTATTCTTTTTTGAGCTAATTTTCTATTTAACTTCATAGCTTTTGCACCCATTGATAAATTCTCTTCAACTGTTAAATCTTTAAATATACTAGATTCTTGTGGAAGATATCCAATTCCTAATCTTGCTCTTGCACTAAGAGGAAGTTTTGTAATATCTCTTTCATCTAAAAAAACTTTACCATCTGTAACATCTGTAATACCACAAATCATATAAAATGTTGTACTTTTCCCTGCTCCATTTGGTCCTAGTAATCCAACTACTTCACGAGATTTAATATTTAGAGATATATCATGGATAATTTTAATCTTTTTAATAGTTTTTGATAGATGTCGAGCTTCTAATATATGCTTTTCTTCCATTTAACTCTTCTTTATTATATATTCTCTACTATTTTCATGGGGAGTAATTGAAATAGTAAATATATTATATCCAGCATTTTTAAGAAAACTCTTTAATATATCATCACCCCATTCTATTAAGTGCCAGCCACTCTTATTAAACTCCTCGAATATACCTAACTGCATAAACTCAATATAGTCTATCCTATATAAATCATAATGAAAAAAGTCATTGCTATATATGTGTTGAAGTGAAAATGTAGGAGATGTAACTTCACTATCAACCTCTTTAGATTTAGCAATAGCTTTAGTTAGAGTTGTCTTTCCTGAAGCTAAATCTCCAACTAAAAAGATAATAGCATCTTTTGGTAGAGTTCTATTTAGATAATTAGCTACTATATTAAGTTCATCCATATTAGCTCTAAATATCTTTTTCATAATTTATTCGATACTTTAACTATATACTCTAAATGTTTTAACGCTCTTCCACTCTCTATTGCATATCTTCCCATCTCAAAAGCCTCTTGCATATCTCTAGCTTTTCCATCTGCAAATAGTGCGTAACCTGCATTTAATATAACTATATCTCTCTGTGCATCTGTTGCTCTATTTGAAAATATATCTTTGGTTATCTCTGCATTGATATTTGCATCTCCTCCTAAAATTGCTTCTTTGGGTGCTAATTTAAATTCAAACTCTTCTGGGTCAATTACCCCTTTTGATACCCTTTTATCTTCAATATAGGCAAAATCTGTAACTGTAGAGAGGCTTATCTCGTCCATTCCATCACGGCTACTTACAACAAAAGCTCTTTTTGTATTTAACTCTACTAAAGCTTGAGCTATCTTTTCAATATAATTAGATGAGAATACTCCTAAAAGATATTTTTTTGCCCCTGCTGGATTTGTTAGAGGTCCTAAGATATTAAATATAGTTCTATGCTCTATAGATTTTCTAATTGGCATAATATACTTCATAGCTGGGTGGTGTTTTATTGCAAATATAAAGGTAAATCCTGTCTCTTCTAACATTTTTACCTGCTTATCTGGTATTAGATTGAGATTAACTCCTAATGCCTCTAATAGGTCTGCTGAACCTGATTTTGAAGTTATACTTCTATTACCATGTTTTGCAACAACTAAATCTAGCGATGAGAGAAGAAGAGAAACTGTTGTAGATATATTAAAGCTTCCACTTTTATCTCCTCCTGTTCCTACTACATCTATTGCTCTATTTTGTAGTTCTTTAGGTATTGGTAATTTTATGGAATATTTTCTCATAATATCTGAAGCAATAGCTATATCTTTAGCACTCTCCCCCACTTTATATAAATTTATTAGAAACTCTCTAGCCTCATTTTTATCTAACTCTCCTTTAAATAGTTTCTCAAACTTCTCTTTTATCACTATATCTCCTTAAAATACTCATCTTTTTTACTTTTTGGAATAGTTTTTGTTTTAGGAATTTGTAAAACTTCATAATTTTTTGTACCTTTTAGATATTCAATAGTTATCTTATCACCAATAGATACATTCTTACTTGCTTTTGCTTTTAATCCATTAATATATACTACCCCGCTTTTTACCATATCTGATGCTATTGTTCTTCTCTTTATAACATTAACGGATGATAACCACTTATCTATACGCAAAATAATCTCTCCTTATATTGGTAAAAATGAGAATATAGTCATTAAAATAAATATAAAAATTATCATATAAATATATTTTTTTTTATTTTTAGCTTTTATTGCTTTATAAAATAGCCAAAATAAAATAGATATTAAAATTAGATATATAATAAGCCATGGTAATAGCCAAGGCATGGGTATTTGAGTATTTGCTTGTTTGTTTGATGCTAATAAAATTATATTACTTAGAAGAGAAATAAATACTAGAACTATCCTCATTTTCCTATTTCCTCTTTAGATAATTTATTAACCATTTTAATACTATCTAATGCATTTTCTAAAATCTTTTTTGCAGAACTTATTGGTTTTACTCTAAGATTTGTCTGTTTTTTGTCTAAAGATTCATCCATTAAAATTTTCATTATATCTTTTTCTAGCTCTTTATATATCTCTTGAAGTTTTTTATCTATGAAATCTATATTCACTATTTAGCCTTTGGTCTAAATATCTTAATAACTTTTTCATTAGCCTCCATATAAGCACCACCTATTAAGTCAATACAGTATGGGACTGCTGGAAAGACTGCATCTAAACATTCTCTAATAGATTTTGGTTTACCTGGTAGATTTATAATTAATGATTTGGAGTATATCCCTGCTGTTTGTCTTGATAAAATTGCTGTTGGGACATATTGTAAACTTACTGCTCTCATCTGCTCTCCAAATCCAGGTAGAAGTTTAGTACAAACTTTTTCAGTTGCTTCTGTTGTTACATCTCTTGGTGCTGGTCCTGTACCACCTGTTGTCACAATTAAATCACAATCATACTCATCTGCTAAACTAATAAGAGTCTTTTCTATAATATCTTGCTCATCTGGAATACATCTATACTCATACTCACACTCATTTAATAGATACTCTCTCATAGTATCCATAATAGCAACACCTGAAATATCCTCATAAATTCCACTACTTGCTCTGTCACTTGTAGTTATAACACCTATTTTAATCTTATCCATTATCTATAGTCCTATTTTTTTTGGAGATTATATCAAATTTTTTAATATATCTATCTACATTGTTAAAAACAACACTATTAATATCTAATTTTAATATCATAATAGAGAGGGGAAAGTTAAAACTACTCATTTTAACCTCATCTTTTTGAGTGATAAGTAAAGATGTACCATTAAGCGTAGATAGAGTCTTTTTTAAATCATTTTTATCAAAATAGCTATGGTCTTTTAGATATATCTTTTTTATGATATTTTTAGGTAAATATGGATCTAATCTCTTTGGATTTGATATTGCTGTAACTAAAATCATTCTATCTGTAGGATTTTTAATTGTTACTACTCTTCTAAAATCTCTATCTTCTATTAGATTTAAATCGGCAAAGATTTTAGAAAAATAGAACTCTCTAAATCCACCTGCTGGAAATGGTAAGTAGTTATTAATCTCTTTTGGAAATAATAAAATCTCAAATTTTTTTATATCAACTCTATTAAATCCATCATCTAAAAATACGACTCTAGCACCTCTCTCTTTTGCTAATCTAATTGCCTCTTTTCTATTTTTACTAACAATAACAGATGAATTAGGTAACTCTTTTGCCATAAGCATAGCCTCATCTCCACTGTTAAATACATCTATTAATATCTTGCCTCTACTACTAACCTCTATTAATCCCCTGCTTTTCCTACCATAACCTCTTGATATAATATAACTATTTTTATATTTAAAAGCCAGTGAAATTATAAAGGGTGTTTTACCACTCCCTCCAACTATTAAATTTCCTACACTAATAATTGGAATTTGAAAATCCTCTTCAGTAGTTAATAGTCGTCTAAGTAGCATAGATAAACCATATATAAGAGATAATGGAGATAAGAGAATAATAAAAAACCAGTGAAATATAGTTGGTTTAAAAAATAGTCTCTCAAATAAAGAGACTATAAAATTATTAAACATGTTCACTGGCCACTTTTTTGACAGCTTCACAAATTTTATCTACATCACTATCACTTAAAGACGGGTATATAGGTAGAGACATAACTCTCTGAAAACAGCCTAGAGCAACAGAATAGTCAAAGACTTTCATAGAGTATTTATTTTTATAATATTTAGTTAAATGTAGTGGCATATATTGAACATTAACTTTTACACCCTCTTTTTTTAATTCATTTACAAAATGGTCTCTATTTTTGTCTATCTCTACAATATATAATGCACATATATCATCTTCATCTCTTTCAGGTAATTTTACATGATTAAGATTTGCAAGTAACTTATCATATTTAGAAGCTATCTCTTGTCTTCGTGCAATTGTACTATTTAAATTCTCTAAATCTGTAAGACAATATGCTGCATTAATTTGAGACATATCATATTTCCAACCAATATCGATAACATCATATATATAATCAACATTACCATAATTATCACAAGATTTTCTTTGCATACCATGAAAACCTAATAGTTCTGCT
This sequence comes from Campylobacteraceae bacterium, assembly GCA_027014605.1. Classification (GTDB taxonomy): domain Bacteria; phylum Campylobacterota; class Campylobacteria; order Campylobacterales; family Sulfurovaceae; genus UBA1140. The sequence goes on along the minus strand of JALWDJ010000043.1, from coordinate 19,898 downwards.
CTTTGATATATCTTTTTACTGTTAGTAACTAACATGCCACCATTAATAATAGAGTTACATAAGTGTGGAGCAAAACTAAAAACAGTTATATCAGCCCCACTATTTCCAATATATCTATCTTTATATTTTGCTCCCATATTATTACTAGCATCTTCAATAACCTTTACTTTATATTTTTTTGCTAAAGCGTATATTGCATCTAAATCAGCTAACTTACCTGACATATGACTTACAACTACTGCTTTTAGTTTTTTACTCTGATTTTTTATTAAGGCATTTTCTAATTTTTTTAAATCCATAGTATAATTTCTGCTCTCAATATCTACAAAGATAGGCTCTGCATCAAAATGTCTGACAGCTTCTGGGATAGAAGGAAATACATTTATACTACATATAACTTTATCACCTCTTTTAAAATCTAAAGCACACATAGCTAAATGAAGTGCAGAACTCCCACTATTAGTAGATATGGCGTAATTACAACCTATAAACTTTTTAAAAGAATTCTCCAACTTTTTTACTTTTGTATTATCAGAAAAAGAGAGAACATCATTTACATATTGCATCGTACTATCTTGAATTGTCGGTTTAAAGAACTCAATTATATTTTCCATTTTTTTTCTCTTTATTTTAATATTTTATCTTGCACTTTGATATTATACAATGAATAATATTAAATTTAATTGTAAACAATAGGTATTTTATACTATTTTTTTATGTTATTTATAAAAAGGTATTAAAAATTCACATTTTACTATAAAACTTTAGTAAAAATTAGCTATTTTATCTATATTTATAGAAATTATATTTTAAGAGTTCATATTGAGATTAATACAAACATTGATATGTAGATAATAGCCATAGTCAACTTATACTTTTTAATAGATTTTAAATTAATAAATTATTATAAAGTTTTTTATCATAATAAATATTAGATAATTTAGCTACAATATCCAAAATATTATAAAAGGTTATCTAATGATGATTGAAATAAAAATGCAACCAATGGGTGCTTATCAAACTAACTGTTATATTGTAACTATTAAAAATAGAGACCTTATAATCGACCCTGGAGTTGGAGCTACTAGATGGGTATTGGATAATATAAGAAATCCTATTGCTATATTAAATACACATGGTCACTTTGACCATGTATGGAGTAACGCAGAGTTACAAAGAGAGCTAAAAGTTCCACTATATGTTCCTAAGGGCGACGCTTTTATGTTACAAAATGACCCATTTAATCAAGGAACACCTACGAGCGAACCTGATGTATTCGTTGATGGTGATAAGGAGTTTAGTATAGATGGGGTTAAGTTTAAATATAGGCTATTTGCAGGGCATACTCCAGCAAATAGTATTATAGAGATTGATGATATATGGTTAAGTGGAGATTTTATATTTAATGGTTCTATTGGAAGATGGGATTTTCCATACTCTAATGGAGATGAGATGATAAAAAGCTTAAAAAAAGCTATGAAAATAGAAGAGGATTTTACTCTATATACAGGTCATGGAGTAAGTACAACTCTAAAAAGAGAGCAGAGATTTTTTAATCAATGGATTGAATATATCAAAAATAGTTAGTTATTTAGGATTAAATTTCTCTGATTTAAAGATAGATTTAATAGTTTTTGATAAAATAACGCACTTAAAATCTCTATAACATTAGGAACTAAAATAATGTCAAAACCATTAGAAAACTTAGATGAAATATTAAAATCACATAAGCTTAGTTATCAAGAGTATGAACATATATTAGAAATACTTGATGGAAGAGAGCCAAATATTGTTGAGCTTGGAATATTTTCAGCTATGTGGTCTGAACACTGCTCATATAAATCTAGTAAAAAATATCTTAATGGTTTTCCTACTAAAGCACCATGGGTTATTCAAGGGCCGGGAGAGAATGCTGGTATTATTGATATTGGTGGTGGAATGGCAGGTGTATTTAAGATGGAGTCACACAACCACCCAAGTTTTATTGAGCCATATCAAGGTGCAGCTACTGGTGTTGGAGGGATACTTAGAGATATATTTACAATGGGGGCTAGACCTGTTGCAAATATGAATGCTCTAAGATTTGGAAATATAACAGATAGAGATAAAATATCAAAATACCAAAGACATCTTGTAAAGGGTGTTGTTGAGGGGATTGGTGATTATGGTAACTGTATGGGAGTTCCTACAATTGGTGGAGAGGTTAGTTTTGATGAGAGCTATAATGGAAATATATTAGTAAATGCCTTCTCTTTAGGTTTGGTAAAGAGTGATGAGATATTTTTAGGTGTTGCTGAGGGGATTGGAAACTCTGTTATGTATGTAGGTTCTAAAACAGGTAGAGATGGATTGGGTGGAGCTGTTATGAGTAGTGATAGCTTTACCGAAGAGAGCAAATCTCTAAGACCTACTGTTCAAGTTGGTGACCCATTTACAGAGAAACTACTATTAGAGGCTTGTCTGGAGTTATTTAAGAGTAAAAAAGATATAGTTATTGGTATTCAAGATATGGGTGCTGCAGGGCTTACCTCATCATCTTTTGAGATGGCAGGAAAGAGTGGTGCTGGTATGAGAATGGATTTAGATAAAGTTCCTGCTAGAGAAGAGGGAATGACTCCTTATGACTTTATGTTAAGCGAATCTCAAGAGAGAATGTTGATATGTGTTAAAAAGGGGAGAGAAGATGAGGTTATTGAGATATTTAAAAAGTGGGATTTAGATGTAGCAACTATTGGAGAGGTGACTGATAGTGGTAGAATGGAGCTATTTTGGCATGGAGAGAAAGTGTGTGATATGCCAATAGCACCTGTTAGCGAGGAAGCACCTATCTTAGATAGACCTATATCAAAACCTAAGTATTTAGATAAGATAAAAGATAAAAATATAGATAGCTATCCAAAAATAGATAATCAAGAGGCATTTGAAAAACTTATATCATCTATGGAAGTTGTTGATAAGCGTTGGATATATGAGCAGTATGACTCTATGGTACAGACAAATACAATAAAACACCCTGGAAGCCTTGATGCAAGTTGCATTAGAGTAAAAGAGAATGGAAAAGCTTTAGCAATGAGTAGTGATTGCAACCCTAGATACTGCTATATTGACCCTAAAAAGGGGAGTGCTTTAGCTGTTATGGAGAGTGGTAGAAATGTGGCTATGAGTGGGGCTAGACCTTTAGCAATTACAGATTGTTTAAATTTCGGTAATCCTGAAAATCCTGAAGTTATGTGGCAGTTTGCAAAATCTTGCGAAGGGATAAAGGAGGCTTGTAGTAAACTTAATACTCCTGTTGTAAGTGGAAATGTATCTCTATATAATGAAACAAATGGGGTATCTGTTTTTCCAACACCTGCTATTGCAATGGTTGGTGTTAATGATAATCAAAAATCAGTTCTTCCTTCATATTTTCAATATGCAGAAAATCATCTTCTGTTAATTGGAGAGACCAATATGGATTTTGGTGGTTCACTCTATATAAAAGAGCTATTTAATGAGACAACAGGAGAGATTTCAGATATAGACTATAACAAAGAACTTAGACTATGGGAGCTTGTGATTAATGCAAACAGAAAAGGGTTACTCTGTTCAGCTAAAGATTTAAACTTAGGTGGACTTGCTATTACCTTAGCAAAAATGTCGGCAGTTTCAGGACTTGGAGTAGTTGCTGGAGTTAGAGTAGAAGATAAGAGAGCTATATTTAGTGAAACTCAAAGTAGAGCAATTTTAGAGGTTAATAGTAAAGAAAGTTTAGAAACAGTTATAGACATGGCAAGAGAGCTTGGATTAAAAGTTGATATTATTGGTAAAGTTGGTGGAAATATATTTAAGTTAAATGATATTGATATGGATTTAAAGAAATTAAAAGATATATACTTTAATAGTTTTAAGAAAGTAATAGAACAAGATGTTTAATATAAAAATAGAAACCCTCCCCCAAATAAGGATTTCTTATACACATTCGCAAACTTTAGTTACATCATCACAAATTAAAGTCTTTGCCATATCATCACTACATGCATATAACTTTTTAGTGTCACTATTATTTGAAGAGATATTACTCTCTATATTATCTAATGTAATTACTATCGAATTATCTTCATTATCATCTAATGCTATTAAACCATCATTAGTATATTGTTTGGAACTATCATCTTGACTCTTCTTTATAGCTTTAAATTTAGGAGCAAGAGTCTTATGTTCTGGTGACTTTAAAATAGTAGCTACACAATTTTTACATGGCTCGGAATATAGAGAGGATATACTTAGCATAGCAATCAAAAGTGTTGAATTAAGTTTTTTCATTTTCATGTTTGAGGCTTCCTTTTATGCTTTATCAAGATATTTTATCTAAATAATATATCTTGCATATGATAATTATATACTATAATTAGTTTAATAGTGAAGAAATTCTACATTTTTTTTACACAAAAAGCCAAAATTATCAAAATATAGAAAAAAACAAAACATTGCTAAAAAATCAATGTTATTAAATGTTATTATAATAATTTTTAATATTGTTATATATTAATATATAAGTAGGTCTATAGTAGAAGATTATAAGTAAAAGAGGTAATGAAATTACCCCTCTATATAATTTTTAAGTTTTCGTCCAACTCTTGGATGTTTAAGCTTTTTAATTGCAGATGACTCTATCTGCCTTACTCTCTCTCTTGTTACATTAAGCTCTTTTCCTATCTCTTCAAGTGTTCTATCACTTTCATCTTCAAGTAGTCCAAAACGCATTCTAATGACAGCTTTCTCTCTCTCATTTAGTTGGTCTAAAACCTCATCAATCTGATTATTAAGGTCATCTTTAAGTACAGCATCAGATGGACTAACTGTTGATTTATCTTCAATAAAATCTCCAAATCTTCCATCATCTTCATCTCCGACAGGAGTCTCTAAACTTACAGGCTCTTTTGTTATTTTAATAACATTTTTAACCTTATCAACAGAAAGGCCAACCTCTTTAGCAATAGTATCTAAATCTGGCTCTTTTCCTGACTCTTGAAGATTTTTTCTAATAATTTTATTAATTCTATTAATAGTCTCTATCATATGAATTGGTATTCTAATAGTTCTTGCTTGGTCTGCGATTGCTCTTGATATTGCTTGTCGTATCCACCATGTAGCATAAGTGGAAAACTTATACCCTTTTTGATACTCAAACTTATCAACAGCTTTCATTAAACCTATATTTCCCTCTTGAATTAGGTCTAAAAATGGTAAACCACGATTAGTATATCGTTTAGCAATAGATACAACAAGTCTTAGATTTGATTTAGCCATTCTAGTCTTTGCTTTTTCACTCTTTGCTTTACCTCTTCTAATTTGACCTAATATTTCAGCTAATTTTTCAGGGTCAAGGTTAAAACTATCTTTACTAGCCTCTCTTGTTTCAAAAAGTTTTTTAATCTCAACATAAGTACTAACCATAGTAGTTTCAGGTACTGCATCAATTATATCATCTTTATCCATATCTAATATATTATCTAAGATTTTTCTATGATTTTCTCTTAGAGTCTCATTAAATAGAGGAAGCTTATACTCCAATCTCTTTAACTCTTTTTCAAATCCATCATCACTTCTTAGAGCTGTCTCCATAGCTTTTACTAGCTCATTAATAAGTTTAGATGTTGGACCTAAGTTAATTAAAGATTGTTTTAAAAGCTGTTTTTTAAATGCAACTTTCATATTTTCATGCATTAGCTTATCTTCTGTTATATCCTCTTTTTCAAGTAAGCTATCTAATTCTTCACGACTCTTTAACCACTCTTTTTTAGCTTTTGCAAGTGCCTTAAAGCTATCAACAACCTGTTTTACTCTCTTATCTACCTTTTTTAAAGGTTTTTTAATTTCATTTGAGTCTAAATTATCATCACTGCTATCTTTTTCATCTTCGGGGTCATCTTTTTCATCTTCAAAACTTCTAAAAAGCTCTTTAACTCTTCTCTCACGATTTAAAAGAGGTTCTTTATAATTAAGAATATAGTCAATAAGATATGGAACAGAACAGATAGCATCTAATATAATATCTTCACCAGCTTCAATCTCACGACTTAAATAGACCTCCTCCTCTTTAGTTAAAAGAGGAATTTTACCCATCTCTCTTAGATACATTCTAACAGGACTATCAGACCTACTCCACTCTAGTAACTCCTTCTCTTTTAAAAAATCAAACTCTTCATCACTACTATTAGCGGCATTTTTTCTTGCTAATGCAATTCTCTTTTCCTCTTTTTCAAAAAGATATTTTGCATATTCAGATGAAGAGACAACTCTAATCTTCTTTTTTTTAGATAGCTTTAAAATTCTTCTTGATTGTACAAGTGTTGGTTGTCTATCAAACTCTTTGGCAATATCCTCAAAAGTTAGAATATCCCCCTTTTTACTCGTATCAAAAATTTCATCTATTCTCTTATTGATATCTTTGGTAGCCAAAAGCGACTCCTTGTTATATTGGTAGTAGGTTATATTATACAGCACGATTTTTAGGAATGAATTATATCTAAAAAAATCTTTATTTTTACTTGTATCTAAAGTTATAAACTAAAAATATTTTTGTTAGAATACGAATACTAAACAGTTCAAGGATTAATATTGAATATAAAAGAAAAGATAAAAGAATTAATAAAAGATAGAATATTAGTAATAGATGGAGCAACAGGTACACAGATACAGAATTTAGATATTCCAAAAGAGGCTTGGCTTGATGAGAATGGAAATGAGCAAGAGGGGTGTAATGAGCTTTTAAATGCAACTGCACCTCATCTTATGCAAGAGGTTCATAACGCTTATGCTAAAGCAGGTGCAGATTTAATTAAAACAAATACATTTGGAGCTATGCCTTGGGTTTTAAATGAATATGGATTGGGAGATAGAGCCTATGAGTTATCTAAAAAGGGAGCTAATATTGTAAAAGAGATATGTGAAAAATACTCTACTTCTGAGAAACCTAGATTTGTATTGGGTTCAATTGGTCCTGGAACGAAACTACCATCTTTAGGACATATCTATTATGATGAGATGTATAGTGGATATTTAACCACTGCTTTAGGATTAATTGATGGTGGGTGTGATATATTTCTACTTGAGACATGTCAAGACCCACTACAGATAAAATCAGCAATTCATGCATGTAGTGAAGCAAATAAACAAAGAGGTGTAGATTTACCCATTATGGTATCTGTTACTATTGAGCTTAGTGGAACTATGTTAATTGGAACAGATGCTTCTACAATCGTAACTATATTAGAGCCATTTGATATTTTATCTTTAGGTTTTAATTGTGGCACAGGACCCGAGCAGGTTAAAAAACATCTCAAAACCTTAAGTGAACTCTGTTCTATCCCTATATCTGTTCATGCAAATGCAGGACTTCCTCAAAATAGAGGTGGATATACCTATTACCCTATGGGGCCTATTGAGTTTACAGAGAAACAGTTAGAGTTTACTAAGTTTGATGGAGTTAGCTTTTTAGGAGGTTGTTGTGGAACTACCCCTCAACATATACATGCACTTCAAAAAGCACTTAGTGGCATGAAACCTAAAGTCCCAACAGGTAAAATAGAACCCTCTGTGGCTTCACTATTTAACACAACTTCACTATTTCAAGAACCAGCACCTCTATTAATTGGTGAAAGGAGTAATGCAACAGGCTCAAAAGCATTTAGAGAGCTTATATTAGCTAGTGATTATGAGGGGACACTAAATGTTGGACAGGCACAAGTTAGAGATGGAGCTCATGTTTTAGATGTAAATGTAGAGTTTGCAGGAAGAGATGGAGCTAAAGATATGAAAGCTGTAATGGAGCTTTATAATCAGAAAATTCCTCTACCTCTAATGCCAGATGCTACAAGAGTAAATACTATGGAGGAGGGTTTAAAGTGTATAGGTGGAAAACCTATTATAAATTCTGTTAATCTTGAAGATGGAGAGGAGAGATTAGATGCTATATGTCAACTAGCAAAAAAATATGGTACTGCTTTAGTCTGTTTAACCATTGATGAAAAAGGTATGGCAAAAACTACTCAAGATAAATTAAGAATTGCAGAGAGGATTTATGATTTAGCAGTAAATAGACATAAAATTGATCCTAGAAACCTCATTTTTGATATGTTAACCTTTACAGTAGGCTCTGGAGATTTAGAATATAGATATGCAGCAGTAGAGACTCTTAATGCTATAAAAGAGCTACATATTAGACACCCGGAAGTAGGTTCAACTTTGGGACTCTCTAATATTTCGTTTGGATTAGATATAAATGCTAGAAGATTTTTAAACTCTGTATTTCTACACCACTGCTTAAAAGCAGGAATGACATCTGTTATTATTAATGTAAAACATATTATTCCACTCTCTAAAATGAGTAAGGAGGATATAGATATATGTGAAGAGCTACTATTTAATCCTGATGATAACTCACTATTTAAATTTATTGAACACTTTTCAGATAAGAGTATTGAAGATAACTCTACAGATGAAGAGTATGAGGCTATGAGTAGTGAAGAGAAGATTGCAAAACTTCTACTAGATGGAGATAAAGATAGAATGATACCATTAGTTGAAGAGGTACGACATGAGATAAATCCTGATAAGATAGTTAATGAGATACTAATTGATGCTATGAAAGTAGTTGGAGACTTATTTGGCTCTGGGCAGATGCAACTACCATTTGTACTTCAATCTGCTGAAACTATGAAAGCTACTGTTGATTACTTAAATCCGTACCTTACAAAGCAGGAGAAAGAGACAGATACAACTCTAGTTATTGGTACAGTTAAAGGAGATGTGCATGATGTTGGTAAAAACCTAGTTGATATAATCTTATCTAATAATGGATTTAAGGTTATTAATGTAGGTATTAAGACAGAGCTTCAAGTCTATTTAGATGTTATGGAAAAGCAGACTATTCAAGCTATTGGCATGAGTGGACTATTAGTTAAGTCAACTGCTGTAATGAGAGATAATTTAGAGACTCTAGCCAATATGGGTATAACTATACCTGTACTATTAGGTGGTGCAGCTCTAACTAGAGGTTTTGTAGATGATTTTTGTCGTCCAATATATAAAGGACCTATATTTTACTGTAGAGATGCATTTGATAGTGTAATTGCTATGAATAGAATAGAAAAATATAATGAAGACCCATCAATAGGATTAGATACAAAGTTAGCAGGAGATATGCAAAAAAGAGAAAAGGAGAAAAAAAAAGAAAAAGTAGTTATTCCACCATTTCAAGAGATAAAAATGCCAATAGAGGTAGATATTCCAACACCTCCATTTTGGGGAAGACGCGTTATGCAGAGAGGTGATTTAGATTTAGATATGATTTTTAGTTGGGTAAATAAGAGAACAGTTATCAAGATGCATTGGGGATATAAGAGTAAAGGCATGAAAAAAGAAGAGTATCAAAAATTACTTGAAAATAAAGTATATCCAGAATATGAAAGACTTAAAAGAGAGTTTATCCAAAAAAATTTATTTGAACCAACTATTATATATGGATATTTTCCATGTAGAAGTAATAACCAAGAATTACTAATATTTGATAAGAGTGAGGGGTGGAATGTCGATAAGAATGCAAATAGAGAAAATTTTGAAAAGGTAAAAGATAGGGCAGTTGTTAAGTTTCACTTTCCAAGACAGAGAAGAAAACCACATAGGGCTTTAAGTGATTTTTTTAGACATAATAGACATGATGTAATAGCCCTAACTTGTGTAAGTGCAGGAGAGAAGTTCTCTATCTATGAGAAAAAATTATATGATGAGGGAAAATATGTTAAATATAACATGGTTCATGGTTTCTCTGTAGAGTTAGCAGAAGCATTAGCAGAGGTTGTGCATAAACAGATACGAATGGATTTAGGAATTTTAAGGGATGATGAAGGAGCAACTCTTAGAGATGTAAGAATGAATAGATATCAAGGTGCTAGATACTCATTTGGCTACCCTGCTTGTCCAGATTTAGAACAGAGTAGAGAGCTATTTGATATGTTAAAGCCTGAAGATTTTGGCATTACTCTTAGTGAAACTTTTCAAATACACCCTGAGCAGAGTACATCAGCTATAGTTGTACATCACCCAAAAGCGACATATTATGCTGTTTAAATTAAAAACTTTCTAAGAGAGTATTCTCTTTTTCTCTAATATCTACATTATTGAGATATTTTAGAGGAAGAGATGTTGGTTTAATTGTATATAATTTAGATACCTTTTCACATATAGCTTTTCTTCCTCTATTTGAGTTTATAAATTGAACTATAAATCTTGAATCTATCTTTACATTAGGCTTCATTCTAACAACAGCCATATAGTGCGGAACTACTAAGCCAGATTGACCCTCCTCTACATAACATGCCATCATAGGAAAATATAGACTAACAATTACATCTCCCTCTTGTGTTAAATTTCTAGGAGAAACTACCTTATTACTATCAACTTCAATTAATTTTCTCTCATCTATGAAAGAGATAGGCTCTAATGCTAACATAGTAAGCTCTTTATATATATAATGAGAACTATTATTATCCTCTCTCTCTTTTAGATGAGTACCCTTAATTATATCTGCTATCTCTTTTAACTTCATAATAAAATCCTTAAATTTTTCTTTAATGGGGGTATTATATATACTACTTCTTTAATATTAATTTAATATTAATTAGAATAACTAAAAGATTTACATAAGCGAAACATAATAAAACACAATATATTTAAGACTTTTGTTATAAATTATATGAAATTATATCATAACAAATTTTAACATAAAGAATATTTGAGCTAAATATGTTAAAATAGCAATAATAAATTAAAAAGGTAAGTAATGAATACTACTCCACACACTCCTGTACTTTTAGATAAGGTACTAGATAATTTTAGAGATATAAGAGATGGATATTTTATAGATTGTACTTTAGGCTATGCTGGTCACTCTATAGAGATATTAAAGAGATATAAGAATATAAAACATATAGGTATAGATAGAGATTTAGAGGCTATTAACTTCTCTAAAAATAGATTAAGAGATTTTAAAAATAGAGTTACACTATATAGAGGTGCTTTTAGCTCAATTCTCTTAAAGTTAGAAGAGAAACCTATTAGTGGACTGTTGGCAGATTTTGGTGTATCATCTCTACAACTAGATAAAAAAGAGAGAGGTTTTAGCTTTAAAAGTGATAATCTTGATATGAGAATGGATAGCTCATCTAAACTTACTGCTTATGAGGTTGTAAATAGCTACTCTAAAGATAGATTAGAATATATATTTAGAGAGTATGGAGAAGTTCGTTTGTATAAGAAACTCACTAATGCCATTATAGAGGCTCGTTCAAAAAAACCTATAGAGAGTGCAAAAGAGTTAGCTAATTTAATATCTAAAACTATTCCAAAAGGTAAAATAGACCCTGCAACACTCCCTTTTCAAGCTATTAGAATAGAGGTTAATAGTGAATTAAAAGAGATAGAGAGACTATTAAATATTTTAGAGCAATTAGCTAAGAGAGGAGAACTTAATGGAACAGTAGTATCTTTAATAACTTTTCACTCCCTAGAGGATAGATTAGTTAAAAATAGATACAAAAAGTGGGCAAAGAGATGTATCTGTGATAGCAATGCTATAAGATGTAGTTGTGGAAAAAATAACGAACTAGGTAAAATATTAAATAGAAAACCTATTACTGCTTCAAAAGAGGAGTTAAAGATAAATCCTCGTTCAAGAAGTGCTAAACTTAGAAGTTTTAAATTCTCTGAGGCATCTCATCTTTAAATGCTAATTTCTCAGCATTTTTTAAAATATCTAATGCACCATTTTCAACCATTAAATATGCAAGTTCTATACCTAAACTATTAGACTCCTCTCTATTTGCTACTAATGATTTATGTAAGATATTAGTTCCATTTGGATATCCTATCATTGACTCTATCTTTACATTACTCCCGTCTATAGTAGCATTAACAGCCACTGGTGCAGAGCAACCTGCTCCAATTTTTGATATAAAATCTCTCTCTAGTTTTGTTAAAAGAGAACTCTCTTCATCATTTAAGAATTTAGCTATCTCTCTTACTTCTCTATTAGAGCTAACTATCTCTATTCCTAAAGAGGCTTGTCCCATTGGTGGTATCATCATATCTAAAGGTAATTTTTGAGTAAATGGTATATCCTTCAGTAAATCTAATCTAGCTAAACCAATATATGCTAAAATAATAGCATCATACTGTCCATCTTTTAATTTTCTAAGTCTTGTATTTACATTTCCTCTTAAATCCCTAATTACTAAATCTGGTCTAACTCTTAAGAGTTGCATTCTTCTTCTAAGACTTGTTGTCCCAACTATTGCACCTTTAGGAAGAGTATCTAACGAACTAAATTTGTGAGAAAGAAAAACATCTGATTGTTCCTCTCTTTTAGTAATTGCTACTAACTCTAAACCATCTGGAATATATGTTGGTACATCTTTGAGAGAGTGAACTGCCATATCAGCATTTCCTGCTAACATCTCATCTTCAAGCTCTTTAGTAAAATGCCCTTTTCCACCAATTAGAGCTAAAGGTTTATCTAAAATCTTATCACCTCTTGATGTAATCTCATTTAATTCTACCTTAATATAAGAAAACTCTTTTTCTATTCTATTTTTTATATGATATGCCTGCCAAAGAGCGAGTTTACTTGCTCTTGTTGCTATTATTAATTTATTCAAAATAACTCTTTATCTTTTTTAGTATAGTTCATTTATCTTTAATATATTTCATATAAGCTTTTCTTGTCTTATCCCACTTTCCATCAATATATACAGTTGGAGTTCCTGCTACCATAGATTTTGTTCCCATATTCTCATCATATCTTAATCTATCTGCAATATCTTTAGCATCAATATCTTTCTCTGTAATATTTAAGCCATATTTTTTATTAATTTTACCTAAAATCTTAGTAGCATTTACTTCTCTTGGATTAAACTCTAAAGAGTACATATCTATTACTCTATCAAAATGTCCCTTTTTCTGCTCTATCATCATTACTCTTGAGATTGCATCTGATACAGGATGTATGCGAAGAAGTGGCATATGATAATAGTATAGTGCAAGAGTTTTAGGGTTCTCTTTTACTGCTTTATATATCTTTGGAACAATCTCTTTACAAAATGGACACTGTGGGTCACTAAAGACTAAAATTTTATGTGTTGCATTTTTATCTCCTGCAAATAGATGTTCATCATCATAGAGTTTTGGGTCTAATTTAGGTTTAATTTGGGATTTTAAATCTTTTCCTGTTTTCATATCAATAAGAGTTGGAACTGCAAAACCATCTTTTGCAAAAACTGTCTCTGGTACAGTAATTTTATCTGTAACTGTTGGAGTCTTTTTTACATCTGCATGTATATTTACAAAAAAAGCTGTCCACCCTTTTGGTCTCTCTAACTCTTTTTTACCAATCATATCTACGCTAGTAACCTTAATTCGTGAATTATTTACCATATGATTTATAATATAATTTTTAACTTCTGCTTCTGAGGTTGAAGCATTAAGACTTACTGTTGCTACTACTATTGTGGTAGTCAATAATTTCGACATCAATGACATCTATATCTCCTTATTTATCTATTTTTTTATATCTTACTATTTTTTAAATAGTATTGTACCACCTATTTGCAAAAATAGAGAGTATAAAATCAGAAAAAATTATTAAAATAGGATTTAAATGGCAAATTTTGACTTTAATTTAAATCTATTAAATAAATTTAGCTATATTATCTGCAATATATCTAATTTCATTAATACTTAAATAGGGGTTCATAGGCAAACTCATAATTTCATTAGAGATTAATTCACTAATAGGAAAATCCCCCTCTTTATACCCTAAATATGCAAAACACTCTTGCAAATGTAGAGGCATAGGATAGTGAACAGCAGTTGGAATACCTTGTTCTTTTAATTTAACTTGAACCTTATCTCTATGTTGAACTCTAATACTATATTGAGCAAAAACAGAAGTAGCTTTTTTATCTATAAAGGGTAAAACTAAATTTTTATCTTTTAGAGTCTGATTATATTGATTTGCTACCTCTTGTCGAAGGGATAAATCTTTTTTATAGTGTTTCAATTTGACATTTACAATAGCAGATTGAATTGTATCCATTCGTCCACCTAATCCAATATATTTATGATGATATCTTCTATTTTGTCCATGAACTCTTAACATTCTAATTTTATCTGCTATATCACTATTTTTAGCAAAAACAGCTCCTCCATCTCCAAAACAACCTAAAGGTTTAGCAGGGAAAAAACTTGTAGTATAAATATCACAATAGTAAATCTCATTTCTATTTTTATATGTTGCTCCAAAACTTTGAGCTCCATCAATAATATGAAAAAGATTATATTTTTTTCTAATCTTATCTATCTCATCTAAACTACTTGGTTGTCCATAAAGACTTACTGAAATAATAAGTTTCGTTCTTTGAGTTATCTTTTCTTCTATTTTAGATGGGTCTATATTATAAGTTTTTTCATCTATATCTACAAAAACAGGCTTAGCGCCAAGTAGTGCAATAGTTTCTGCTGTGGCTATAAATGTAAATGGAGTTGTAATTACCTCATCACCTGCTTTAATATCAAGAGCCATCATAGCTAGAAGCAAAGCATCTGTTCCACTACTACAAGTTATAGTCTGTTTTGCACTTGTAAAATTTTGTAAGCTTTCTTCTAACTCTCTAACTTCATCTCCCATAATATAATTAGAGTTATCTAATACTTTATGAATAGCTTCATCAATTTCTCTCTTGTAGAGTTGATATTGATATTGTAGTTTTGCAAAATCTATCTTCATTTTTCTATAACCTCTAAATTATTATCTTTTAATCTATATGTAGCAAATTCATCATGAGCAATATTATCTATAAAATTAAGAGTATCTCCACTAATTCCAACCCAACCAATCTGTTTTGCAGGAACACCTACCATTAAAGCGTAAGGTTTTACATTTCTGTTTACTACTGCTCCACTTCCAATTAAAGAATACTCTCCAATAGTTACACCACAAACAATAGTCGCATTTGCTCCAATAGAACAACCTTTTTTTAGAAGTGTCTTTTTAAATTCATCTCTTCTAACAATAAATGCCCTTGGATTAATGACATTTGTAAATACCATAGATGGACCTAAAAAAACATCATCTTCTATCTCTACACCCTCATAGATAGAGACATTATTTTGTACTTTTACTCCATCTCCTATATCAACATTTCCACCAACTACGCAATTTTGTCCAAAAGAGCAATTCTCTCCAATAGTTGTATTGGAGAGAATATGAGAAAAGTGCCAGATTTTACTATTTTTACCAATAGTTACATTCTTATCTATAATAGCTGTTTTATGTACAAAATAACTCATGATTAATTAATAACTTTCTTACAAAATGGATGATAATCTCCTCTGAGTCCTATAGCCTTTAAATTTCTAATAGTTGAAACAGTACTAATAGAGCTATGAGCCTCATTTAATCCAAATCCATTACCTTTCAAAATTTCTTTATAACTTCTAGTATGTAAGTCTGTAAAACCACCACTAAACTCTATCTCCTCTCCATCAACTGTTATACTTCTATATGTTCGTTGTCCCTGCTCTTTTATCTCTTGTGGGATATAATCATAATTCACCGATAAAAACCAACGAACATTGGCATTTTTAAGTCTAAATGAACCTGCATTACAATCAGGAGTTTTAATATGAACCATACTCTCTTGTACATCTCCAAATATCCAAGTGAGCATATCATAAAAGTGTACTCCTATATTTGATGCAATTCCACCAGATTTTGCCTCATTACCTTTCCATGAGATAAAATACCACTTACCTCTTGATGTTAAATATGTTAAATCAATATCATAAAATCTATTTGGATTTTCTTTTAACTCTCTAGTTATTTTCTTTTTTAGTGCTATAATTGAGGGGTGTAATCTAAGTTGTAAAATATTATAAACTCTTTGTCCTGTCTCCTTCTCAATTATTTCTAATTGGTCAATATTCCAAGGATTTAAAACTAATGGTTTTTCACAAATAGCATCAGCTCCACTTCTTAATGCAAAACGAATATGTGAATCATGTAAATAATTAGGAGAACAGATTGAGACATAATCTATCTTTTTTCCTGTATCTCTTCGCCACTTATCTACAAATCTATCAAATCTCTCAAACTCTGTAAAAAAGTCTGCTTTAGGAAAATAACTATCTATAATGCCTATACCATCATATGGATCAAGAGTTGCTACAAGCTCATTCCCTGTCTCTTTTATTGCTCTCATATGTCTTGGAGCTATATAACCACTAGCACCAATAAGTGCAAAATTTTTTTTGTTCATATAATAATCCCCCCTAGCTAAAAAATTAAATTTTTAATTACTAACTATAAAATTTAACTCATAATTAGTAATAATTTTATTATATAAAATTTTTTATTGTATATATCTTAACCTATTTTATTTATTTTTATACTCCATTTAAGATAACTCCTGATGATTTAATCTTATGAGTCTCTTTTAATCTCTCAAAATCTATAATATAGTTTTTAAAACTAATATTCGCTCTTACAATAAATAGTACAATATCACTATATTCAAATAGTAATCTTGTATCTGAATATGGAGTTAAAGATGGAGTATCAAATATAATATAGTCATATATCTCTTTTAACTCTTCTATTAATTTCTCAAATCTATTATTCATTAAGAGTGTGGACTCATTTGAGACAATAGAACCTGCTGGAATAAAATCTAAATTTTGATTAATATTAATTAAAATATCAGAAATCTCTATATCTTGTAATATATAATCACTCATACCTATGCTATTTTTCTTTTTAAACTCATTATGTAATCTAGGTTTTCTCATATCTAAATCTATTACTAATACTTTTCTATTTATCTCTGAAAAAATTCTAGCTAAATTGGCAGAGATTACAGTTTTGCCCTCTCTGTTTATGGTAGAAGTTATTAATATTATATTACAACTATCTTGATGAATAGAGGATAGTTGTAAATTTGTTCTAACCATTCTAAAATCCTCTTTAGATAATCTATTATATCTGCCTTGTCTTATCTCTCCTAATATTGGCATATTGGTTAGATCTTCAATATCTTTTAATTTTCTTACCTTTCTATCTATAAACTCTCTAAAAAATATAAAAAATATACCAAGTATAAATCCTGTAACTAAACTTACTATTAAAACGAGTTTCTTTTTAGGACTATCTGGTTTTTTAGCAATATATGCATCTTCTAAAATTTTAGTATTAGCTTTCATTGATACTTTAGATATCTCTACCTCTACTCTTCTTTGCAATAACGTAGAGTAGAGACCTTGGTCAAATCCCCACTCTCTTTTTAACTCATTATGAGCCATCTTTTTAGATGGTATTAATTTTAAAAGTTTTTCTCTTTTATTAATATCTTTTTCTAAAATATTTAATTTAGCAAGTAGGCTCTTTTTAACCATTAATATATTTGTTAATATATTTGATTTTATAATATCTCTATTTTTTCGAAACTTTTTTAGATTTATATCAATATTATTATTAATCTTATCTATTAATCTCTCTATCTCTTTTTTCTGTTTAATCACTTGCGGATGGTCTTCAGTAAAATCTGATAATAGATTTTCTAGCGTATTATTTTTATTTTTTAAATCTTCAATAAAAGATGCTATCTGCTTATTTGATGTAACAGATTTATTAATATTCTCTTTTTGTAGTTCAAGTTCTCTAATCTTCTCATTACTACTTATAAAACTATCCATAAGGGGCTGTATAGAGGTTGTATCTATCCCTACTTCCATTAATGCAACACTAGTTAATACATTATTACTATTTAAATTATTAATAAAATTATTAATCTCTTTTATCTGTAATAATATAGTATCTATACTCTGTTTCTTTTTATCTATATCTTCTAAAAGAAGTGTTGGGTCACTCATAATTGCTACACCACTCTTCTCTTGATACTTTTCTAATTTTTTTACCTTTCTATTTAAATTTTTACGAATATCAGATATTTGATTATCAATAATTTTAAGTTGTCTATTTAACTCTTTTTCTCTCTCTTTACGAGTATCTAATATAAAACTATTTGATATTCTGCTAACAATCTCTTTTGTTTTTTTGGGTAAAGTTCCATTATATTTTAATTTAAACATATTAGAAACTTTTTTTATCTCTTCTATAGTAAGATTATTAATAATTTTATCTATTTGAGCATCTCTATCTAATTTTTTAAAAATATATATTTTAGATTTAAAATTACTATATATATAGTCACTAATTGGATTATCTTTTCCTTTTTCTATATCATAAGGGTCTATCCCTTTTCTTTTTAATATTTTAATTCTAAAGTGACTATTATTAACTAACTCTCCATAATTATGCTCTTTTTTATAATTTATAGCTCTTACTTCCAATATATATTTTTTACTATTAATAGGTTTTAATCTAAATTCAACTTTATCTTTATCTCCATATAGCTCTTTATCTTTAATTTTTAAATTAATTTTAAAATTATTAAACTTCTCAAATTCTATTTTTTTAAAATTTCTCTCAATATAGTACTCCATATCAATATCTAATTTATTAAGAAGAGTAGTAATATATTTTCTTGATTGTAACTTAACCTTTGCTGTTCCTATATCTGTATTATCATTAATCCCACCTAATCCTAAATTACTTAACATACTACTTTTTAACATAGTAAGTCCACCATTATTACTTTTTTGTTCTAATGATATAATTGTATTAGAGCTATAGATATTTTTAGACCAATAGAGATAAGCTCCTGCTAAAAATATAAATAAAAAGGTTATTAATAGAACAGTTTTAAAATTCTCTTTTATTGTACGAAATGACTCTCTTAAATCTATCTTATCTTCTTCCATAATCTGTTCGTAATTATTCATACTTTTCCTTATTTCATATTAGGATTTCTAATTGAGTCTATTAAATTACTAGTACCCAATGTATCTATATTTAGTAGTGTTCCAGAGATACTTCCAATTGCATTTATTAGAGGCAGATAGTTGTCAATTCCAAGTTTAAATGCTTTTGAGCTTCTTGGCTCTACATATACTATGCTATTGTTTGCTAACATTAAATTATCTATATTTAAAGTATTAAATTTAGTAAGATTTACTGTTCTTAATATACTTTTTCCATTAACTTTACTAATAATTCGTATTCTACTTAAAACTCCATCATCAGTTACACCACCAGATTTTGATATAGCCTCAATTAGAGATATGCTACTCCCTACAATAGGAACTAATCCCTGTTTTCTTACCTCTCCAAGCACATATACTCTATGGTTAGCTATCTTAGTCTTAACATAAGGCTCT
This sequence comes from Campylobacteraceae bacterium, assembly GCA_027014605.1. Lineage (GTDB taxonomy): Bacteria > Campylobacterota > Campylobacteria > Campylobacterales > Sulfurovaceae > UBA1140. The sequence goes on along the minus strand of JALWDJ010000043.1, from coordinate 527 downwards.
TTAAGATATTTGGCATAGGCTCTTGTCAATTTCCTATTTAACTCTTGAGTTGTAAGTCCTGCAACAGAGACCTCTTTAATTAGAGGTAGATATATTGTTCCATCTGGCTCTACAATATATTTATTTCTTGGGTCATAATTATTAACTCCAGAGTTTAATATATTGGCATCTTTTAAAATATTAGATTTTTGGTTCATATTATATATATCTATTACCAATACATCATCAGGAAGTATTCTACTCTCTATTGTGATATTTAACTCTTGTGGTGGTTGATATTCTGACTTTTTACTTTGAAACATTGTATATTCTTTAATACTACATCCATTAAATAGTATTATTAAAGCTATAAAAAATATCCTCATTATCCCTCTTTATAAAATTTTTTTTTATAAAGAGTATTTTAACATAAATAGATAAAGGTAAAAGAGACTGAAGTGGAATTATGATATTATAATAAATAAAGAAAAATAGGTTTATTAAAATATGTTAATTTTAGGGAGAAAGTATAAATTTACTAAACTAGA
>JALWDJ010000042.1 GCA_027014605.1 Campylobacteraceae bacterium | reverse complement strand
AATATTTTGCCAATGTTTGTATTTATGAATGTAGTTATAAAGATAGCTCTTATCTGCATTACTATTAATTCTTATCTCAAAAGTTCCTATAATTTGAGGTTTATCTTGACTCATTTTTTAACTTTTCTATTATTTTTATATTTAATATATAATAATATTATATAATAATTTTATAAAAAATCATAGATATATCTTAACAGTTAATTAACCCTTTAATTATAAATAAAATATATTTTAATTTAAGATATATGAGAAAAAAATAAAATTTATAAATGAATTTAAAAAAAGAATAAAATTATATTTTATAATGTAATGTTAATTTTTTTTTATTATAATATGTTTTATTTAAGATAAGGAAATAAGCAATGAATAAATTAAAAGAGTTTTTATATTTAGAAGATAAAAAAGTATCTAATAAAATTTTAATGATATATATCTTATTAGCCTATACATTTAGTATAGCAGTAAGATTAATTTTATATTATCAAATCCATAACAGTAGTGATTTTTTTTATAATAGTCATATTATACCTCTTTGGACTCCCGATAGTGGACTATATGGGTATTATGCAGAGCAACTACTAAATGGAGTTAAATACCCTTTTATATCTGAATATGCTCCTGCTTATTTGATTTATGGAGTTGTAAAACTTACAGGAATAGATTTAAATAGTGCTATATTCTTTCTACCTGCTTTTTTATCATCTTTAGTTGTTATCCCTATAATACTATTGTCAAACCACTATAAATTAGCAAGAGTTGGACTATACGGTTCTATTATTGGCTCACTTATGACAAGCTACTACTATAGAACCCATCTTGGATATTATGATACAGATATTTTAAACGCATTTTTTCCTCTCTTAGCTATCTATTTTCTAATAAGATTTATTGATACAATAAAAACTCAATATATATTCTATAGCTTATTTACACTTACTCTTTTTGCCTTTTGGTATCACTCATCTGCACCTATAATATTATCTATATTAGTAATATTTCTTATATATAATATAATCTATAATAGAAAAAGATATTTTAAATATATTGGACTCTTAACTGCTATCGTAGTATCTATACTACTCCTTACAGATAATAGCTACTATAGTAGAGTAACCGATTATTTAAATAAGGGTTCATCTATTGAGATAAATTCTAAATTTAACAATAAAGTAAAATTTAGTTCAGACCTAACTAATGTAATAGAAGCAAGAGATATTGATATATCTGAAGTTGCATATAGAGTATCTGGAGCTATGGTATTTTTTATAATAGCTTTTTTGGGATATATTGCACTTATTATTAGATATAGAAGCATGTTATTAACTTTGCCATTGGTAATCATATCATTTTTCTCTATGGTTGCAGGACTTAGGTTTACACTATATGGAGTAACACTATTTTCATTTTCAATGGTATATGGAGCCTTTTTAATATTTAAACATATTCTTATAACTTGGGGTGAATATTCTAAAAAAATATATAAAATAGTTAGTTATATTTTTATTTTTTTAGTTGTTCTTTTTGCACTTAATAATATTATTAAATATAATAAATATAGTATCTCTCCTTCATTTTTTAGCTCAACAGATGATATTAGACTTTTAGATAATTTTAAAAAGAGATTTAAAAAAGATGATTTTTTAATAGCTTGGTGGGATTATGGTTGGGAGTTATGGTACTATCTAAACAGTAACAATACACTTATAGATAATGGAAAACATCAACAGGATACCTATATCTTCTCTAAGATAGTATTAAGTAGTAATCAAAATTTTGTAAGAAATGCCTCTATATTTTTTGTAGATAAGTATAGAAAGGGGATAAAAAGAGGTTACTCTAAAGTTATGAACTACTTTTTACAAAACTATCCCATAGAGTATTTAGCTAAACTAAAAGATAAAGATTTTAAATTCCCTAATATTAAGGGAGAGATATATATACTACTTCATAAAAATATGTTATCAACTCTATCTGCCATTGAGTTATGTTCAAATATTAATCTAAAAACAGGAAAGGGTTACCCTAGTAATTTTATAGATATAGGGTATTTAACTAAAAAGTTTGATAAATCTCAAACTAAGTTAAAAACAGATGCTAATTTTAGTATAGATACCAAAAAAGGGGAGGTAAGAATTAATGGTAATTTTACTACCTTTAGTAAAATTGTAATTTTTAATAAAAATAAAATAGTTTTTAAAAAGCGTTATATAGGATTAAAGAGTTCAACTCTTATAATCTATAATGGTCATGTTCTTCTTTTAAAACCAAAAATATATAATTCATTTTTAATTCAAGCATTACTCTTTAATAATTATAACCATAATCTATTTGAAGAGGTAGCTAGAAATAAAACTTTTGCTATATTTAGAGTTAAAACTAACTCTTTTTAGAGATAGTAATTAAAAATGATACTATAGTCCCAACTATAATCTGAATAGAGAAGTCTATTTTTAATCCTATAATATATGGTTGTAGGATTAAAACAGTTAAAAATCCTCCAATTAATCCAAATAGTACACTTTTAGTATCTCCTCTATCTGTAAATATTCCAGCTCCATATACTCCAAGTAAAGAAGCATAAGCAAATGCCATAACACCTAAAGCAAAGTTTAAAAGTGGAAGAGATGTATATTGTTGCCAATAGTAGCTAACCATAGCCATTATGGAGAGTAGCATTGCAAATAGAATAACAGCTACTCTACTAGCTTTTAGAAAGTGTCTCTCATCTCTATTTTTACCAAACGAAGGTCTATATATATCTTCAATAGCAACTGATGCCATAGCAGATAGAACTGAGTTTGTAGATGATAGTGCGGCCGCAATTGCTCCAACTGTAACTAACCCTCTTAAACCCTCTGGCATCTCATTTAATATATAGAACATAAATATAGTAATTTTTTCTCCATTAAATCCTCTATCAATAGAGACATCTTTAATGCCAGATATTTCTGGGTGTAGATAAAATAGATATAGAAGTAGTCCAATAGCTAAAAATAGCATAGCTACAGGAATTGTAAATATAATCGAATATATAAGAGATTTTTCACCATCTTTTTTATCTCTACATGTAAGGACTCTCTGTGTCATATCTTGGTCAAGTCCATAAGCTGCTATATTTAGTAGAAACCAACCAGTTAAGAGTGTCCATATTGTAAATCCACCATTAAATGAGAAATCTATAAGTTTTAGTTTATGGTCTTGATTTAGAGTCTCTATAATAGTAGAAAAATCTGTGTTTAGAGCATAATATAGATATATTAAGACAGCAACTCCAGCTCCAATATATGTAACTGCTTGAATAATATCAGAGAATATTACAGATTTAACTCCACCAAAATATGTATATGCTAATGCTCCTAATACTAAAATTATTATAGATATGGCAATATGAGATGGGAGAATATCTGAAAATAGTATCATAGATATAGCTAATGCTCCAATATATAGTCTTGCTCCACTAGCAAATAGTCGTCCTACTAAAAACATAACTCCTGCATACTCTTTAGCTTTTGGGCTATATCTATGCTCAAGATACTCATAGACTGTAATTGCCTTAATCTCATAGAATTTTGGAACTAAAACCTTAGCTACAAATATAATAGCTAAAAATGCAGAGGCATAAAAACCTAAAAATGTTAAATCTTTACTAAAAGAGTACTCTGGACCTCCTAAAAAGGTGGCTGCTGATTGAGATGTAGCTAATACTGAGATTGCTACAGCAAACATAGGTACAGAGTTATTACCTGTAAAATATTCTCTTGAACTCTTTATCTCTACTCTACTTAAAAATATTGAAGTTAAGATTAAGATAAGAAAGTATAAAAAGAAGAGTATCCAATCTATTATACTAAAACTTGAATGCACTATTAACCTTTAGAATTTTAACCTATATTTATATTAATCTTTTTTGCATTAATAAGGTTGTGTACTCTTTTTTTTAAATTTTCTATTTCTCTATTTAAACTAGCAACTTTATTTTGAAGTCTTTGTTCAGTATCTTTTAATTTATATCTAAGTTCTGCTTCCTCTTTTATAGCTCTACCCTCTACTGTAACTAGACTCTCAATTAAATCACTTAACTCTTTATTGTGTCTAACATCAACTTTATTTAGAAGCATGGATACTCTATTTTTGTGTTTTTTAGTATCTTCTAAGAACTCTTCTTTAAATTTTTGTTCTATCTTTTTAGCTTCATCTTTAGCAATCAAAAGTCTTTTTTTAAGTTTATCTAATTCTATATTTTTATTAGTTTGTTGATTTATAAGCTCTTGAATTTTACTATTTAGCTCCTCTTTTTCACTATTAAATCTTTCTCTTTCTTTTCTTAATTTTTCTCTCTCTTCTGTTAATATTCTCTCTAGTTTTGCTTCCCATCTATCACTATGTTTATTTAATTTAAGTTTTAGTTCATTTTTAACACTATTTACCTCATGTTTATATTTAATTTTTCCTATAAACCAACCAATAACTAAACCTATTAATCCTGCAATTAATAGACACCAAAATATATCTGCTAATAGACTATTCACTATCTTTCCCCTTTTATTTTAATTTCTATTCTTCTATTTTTTTCTCTACCTTTAGCTGTTTTATTAGAGGCAATAGGATTTTCTTCTCCATATCCGACTGCTTCTAATCTATCTTCTTTAATACCTTTTTTTATAAAATATTCTTTTACTGAATTTGCCCTTCTTTTGCTTATTTTTAGATTATTTTTTTTAGTACCTGAAGAGTCTGTATAACCTGCAATTAATATTTTAGCATCTTTACACTCCTTAGATATATCTATAATTTTATCTAAAATAGTATAACTTCTCTTTTGAATTTTTATACTATTATGATAAAAATATATCTTATTATTGGATAATATATTTTTTAATCTTTTTTTACATATGGATAGATTATTTTTATTATCTATTTTTATGGGAGTTGGTGGAGTTGTATCTTTACTCTCCTTCTCGTATTGTTCAATTAATCTTTCCTCTAAAGAGCTATTTATATCTCCATTCTCTGTTGTATTTCCCTCTAATGCTTTATTCTTTTTTAGAATAGATGAATTATTATTTTCTGTACTATTAACTAAAGTAGTAATATCTTCTATGATTTTATTTTCTTTGTTGCTGCTTTTATTAGCTTTTGCTAAATTATTTAATGTTTTAATATTTGTACTATTTATCTCTTCTTTTTTTATATAGGTATTTAAATTTTTTGTAGCATTAGTGCTATTTAACTCTTTTATATACTCTTTTTTTATCGTATTATTTTTATCTATATACCTTGTTCTATCTTCCTTTTTTATTAAAAAACAGAAATATGATAATATGGAAATTAGCATTAACCATAATAATAGTAGTAAAAATATCTTCATAGATTATCTCCTTTAAAATTTATAGATAGTATTAACCATAAAGTAGTTAATATCTTTATTCATTTTTTGAAATCCTATACTAAAACCACTCTTTTGATTTATTTGAAATATAATATCAACTCCATAAGCTAACCCATCATTGCTATTTTCATTTTTAGCATATCCAGCTTTTGCTTTAAATGCTGTATGATTATTTAGTGGTATAAGATATGTTGGAAAAATATAGAGTGCTGAAAAACTATTCTCATTTTTATTTTTTTTATTCTCTGCTTTATAAAAACTCTGTACATATCCAATATCAAATCCAAATCTATTGTAATTTATATAGTTAAAACATATATTTAAAGCTTGTGTATTTGAATAGTTATTAATATTTTGATGTATGATACCAGCAGAAAAAAATGATTGGTTATTATTTGCTAAAAGATTTATAGATAAAATAATAATAAATCTAATTTCTTTCAAGATATACCTTTAATATAGTTTTATCTAATTTTATCTTTTATAATTTAAACTTCTGTTATATTTGAGATTTATTGATGAAAATATATTGATAAATTGTATAATTGTAAATTTTGCCTATTTTTTAATATTAAATATTTAAAATTCTGGTATATGTCTATTTCCAAAAAATGCTATTAATATATATGATAATAGTGTTATGAATGGAAGAATATATAGATACCAATATAGTTTCCCTTTTATTATGTAGATAATATAACTAATATAAGATATTATAAGTGCTGTTATATGAATTAAAAATAGAGGAGTTATAAACCTAAAGCTTCTACCGATGATAGCTAATATAATAATACTAGCTAAGAGAAAAGAAGAGATTATTAACTCTTTTTTATCTCTTCTTTTATAGTAAAGAGAGATTGGAGCTAATAGTCCAATTATTATATAGAGTAGCTTCATATCTTATCAACAACCTCAATACCTAAAATCTCTAAACTTTTTTTAATGGTATTTGCTGTCAATTTAGATAAGAGCAATCTACTAATTTGAGTCTCTCTATCTATGTTATCTTTTAGGATAGGATTATTTTCATAGAATTTCATAAATAGAGTTACTAAATCATATAGATATGATGTAATTATGTGAGGGTAGCCGTTTTCTGATGCCTTTAGTAGGGTATCTTCAAATTTTAAAATCATTAAGGCTAATCTATGCTCTAATGCATCACTAATGACTATCTTACCATTTAACTCTTGATTATATCTTTTAAATATAGAAGAAATTCTTGCGTAAGCATATTGCATATATAGGGCAGTATTTCCATCAAAACTTAACATTTTATCCCATGAAAATATATAGTTTGATTCTCTATTTATACTTAAATCAGCATATTTAATAGCACCAATTCCAATAACTTTTGCCACTCTATATAAATCTTTACTATTAGTATAATTGCCTCTATTTTTAATTGTCTCTTTTGCTCTAAGGACTGCCTCATCAAGTAAATCTATAAGCTTAATAGTCCCTCCATCTCTTGTTTTAAATGGTTTTCCACTCTTATCCATCATTGTACCAAATGCGATATGTTCCAATTTTACATTAGGAGAAACGATATTAGCCTTTCTTGCTATAGTAAATATCTGTTTGAAGTGTTCAGATTGTCTAGCATCAACAACATAAGATATTCTATCTGCTTTTAACTTTTTTGCTCTAAATTCCAATCCTGCTAAATCTGTAGTAGCATATAGGTATCCGCCATCACTCTTTTGAACAATAATAGGAGTATCAGAGTTATCTAAAAATACACACTTTGCACCATTGCTCTCTACAAGTAACCCTTTATCTTTTAGAGTATTTATGACTTTTGGTAACATAGGATTGTAAAAACTCTCAGCTCTTACATTATCTTTTGTTAATTTTACACCTAATTTAGAATATACCTCTTCACAGTGTCCTAAAGAGACATCTATAAATTCTCTCCATAATTTTAGACACTGGGTATCACTTTGTTGGATTTTGACTACATACTCTCTTGCTTTATTGGCAAAATCTTGGCTCTCATCAAACTTAACTTTTGCATCTCTATAGAATTGTTCTAAATCTTGAAGGTTCTGTCTTTTATTATCCTCTCCTAACTCTTCAAGATATGCTATAAGCATTCCAAACTGTGTTCCCCAATCTCCAATATGGTTTTGGCGAATAACAGTGTGACCCAGAAATTCAAATAGAGTAGCAAGTGTATCTCCAATAATAGTAGAGCGAAGATGTCCTACATGCATCTGCTTTGCCATATTAGGCCCCGAGTAGTCAACAACAATTCTCTCTTTATTTTCTACTACTCCTACTCCAACTCTATTATCATCTATTATTTTAGTCAACTCTTTAGATAGCCAATTATTATTTATCCAGATATTTATAAAACCTGCTCCAGCTATCTCTACTTTAGATATTAGGGTATTAGTATCAATATGCTCTATAATATCTAATGCAATCTCTCTTGGATTTTTTCTTAGAGTTCTAGCGAGTTTCATAGCTCCATTAAATTGATAATCTCCAAACTCTACTTTCGTAGCATCAGATATAGTAATATCTTCTGTAGTCTTAATATTGGCACTATCTAATGCCTTTTTTATAATTTGATTTAATTGTGATTTGATTTTCATATTCTTCCGTAGAGATACTCTTTTTTAGAGTATCATTTAAGCTTTTTTAACTTTCTCTTTTGTTTCAGTTACTGCTTCTTTAGTCTCATCTTGCTTTATCTCTTTAGCCTTAGCTACCTCTTCATCATCATCTCTAATAGCTTTTTTAAAGTCTTTAATCCCTTTACCCATACCTTTTGCTAAATCTGGTATCTTTTTTGCTCCAAAAAGTAGTACTACTATCGCTAGAATAACTAGTAACTCTGGCATACTTGGCATTCCCATATATATATCCTTAAACTGTTTTATCTCAATCTATGAGATTTATTTAAGAGATTATACTAATATTTTGTTAATTTCAAGTTTATATTTAATTATTTTCCCAATTAACTATAAGTTTTTTTAGTTCTTTTTTACTTAATTTCAATCTTGATGCATTTGAGATAGTAATAAATTCATTAGAAGCTCTCTCTATTTCATCATTAATAATAATAAAATCAAACTCACAAATTGCCTTAATCTCCTCTTTAGCATTATTTACTCTTCTCTCTATAATAGAATTTTTATCTGTAGAGCGAGAGTATAATCTTCTTTTTAATTCACTAAGTGTTGGAGGTGTAATAAAGACTGAAGTTACTAAATCACCAATTTTGGCTCTTACTAATCTATGCCCCTGTATATCTATATCAAAAATTACAAGTTTACCACTCTTTAGAGCCTTTTTTACAGGATTTATAGATGTCCCATAATAGTTTCCGTGAACAGTAGCATACTCTAAAAATGCACCTGCTTTAATATCTTCTTCAAACTCCTCTTTAGAGACAAAATGATAATCAACTCCATCTCTCTCCCCTTCTCTAGGCTCTCTAGTAGTAGTAGAGATGGAGAAATAGTAATCTCCAATTTTACTACTAGCATTTTCTATAATAGTGCTTTTTCCTGCACCACTAGGACCAGATAAGACTAATATTGCTCCACCCATTAAACCTCTTTTGGAAACTCTATTGTAATGTGTATTTTAGTTCCTCTAAGTAGTTGTCTAAGTTCCTCTATTGGAAGTGAACCTACAGTATCTTTAAATACTTTCTTAACTACTTTATCTGTTTTATTATTTTCAGATTTTACTTTCTCTCTTTTATCTTTATCTATATTTATATTTATTGATGGAGTTGTAGGAGTCATAACATCATCAAGAGATAGATTTTCATCTAAAGGCTCTTCTTTGTTGTCTAATAGGGATTTAATATTGAGTATTTCCTCTTTATCTAAAACTTTAGTATCTTTATTTTTTTGAATCTCCTTCTCATCTTCTAATTTAATCTCATTGCTACTATCTATATCTAAATCTAAAATTTCACTCTTAATTTCATTATTACTATCTTTATCTAAACTAAATAGCTCACTACTGTTATCTTGTTTATCATCTAACTCAAATAGTTCATTTTTAGAAATATCTTTTTTAGCTATATTCTCCTCTTTATTTTCTTCAATTAATAAATTATCATTTAAATTTAAGTCTAATTTATCTTTTTTAGGTTTATCAATATTATTATTAGATGCTTTCAACTCTTTTAATAACTCCTCTTCGCTCCCTTTTAAAATATCATATTTTTTATCTTCTTTAATATCAAGAGGTACTAAATCATCTTTTTTTGTAGATATAAGTTCATTTAAATTTAAATATTCATCTCTTGGTGTATTATTTTTATGTTCTTCTTCATCTAATTCCATTTTTGCTTCACGAAGAATAGATGATACTTCTGATGGTAAGAATGGTTTTAGTATAGTATAGTTAAATATATCATCTATCTCCTTATCATCTTGTGTATAAAATATTACTCTTCTTTTTATATCTGAATTTTTTAAAAAATTTAAAATTTCTGGACTTAACAGTTCTGAATCTACAAAAATTATATTATAATCATTATAATCACTCTTTTTTAAATCTGCTATATCTCTAATCTCATCTAAAGAGACACTCTCTTTTCTTGCACTAAGGGCTGTTAATCGTGATACAACTGGATTACTATTTATTAATAATATTTTCATTTTTTTCTCCAAATTTAGTAACGGATTGACAATTTTAGTATAATTTCTGTTTAATGTAGTTTAATTAAATAGTCATATTTTTAATAACTATTAAAAACTATAAAAAACAGTATAAGTTATAGCCACCAACCATTAAACCATACCAAATAGTTATCAACATACCACTTAGCAATCTGATATCCACTAAGTACAGGGTAGTATGCTAAAAAGAGAGATATAACTATGGTTAAATATATATATATAATTTTATCTCTATTAATAAGCTCTTTAAACAGATATACTATAGATAGTATCATAAAAGGAACAGCATAATAGAAGTGGTATATAAACATTAATCTTCCTACAAAGATATATGGTAGATATAGTCCTAAAAATGCAAATATAAGAAATGCTACTTCTAATTTTCTATATTTTATAAAAGAGTATATTAAATATAGTATTCCTGCTACTCCAATCCAAAATATTGCAGGATTTCCAAATACTGTAATAGAGGTAAATCTATCTCCTACTATCTTTCTATAGTAACACATTGGTCTATAGTCAATAATCCAACTCCACCACTCAGAGCTATATGGGTGTGTAGCTTTTAGTGCAGTATGATACTTATACATATCTACTTGATATTTGATGATATCGGAAAAACTATTATTCTCCATATAGATATAGAATGTTAAGTAGTAAATTCCAACTCCTACTATAATATAGCTCAAAATTCCATATAAAATTAATCTATATCCTTTAAATTTCTTTTTAAGAGGATATTTTGAAACCAATAGATATATAGATATTAATAGAAATCCAAGTGATGCAAATACAGCAGACCATTTAATAGCACTTGCTAATCCAAAAAATATACCACTTATTAGTAACCATTGTAATTTCTGATTTAGTATAAACCTATATAAGAAGTAGTATGATATTAGAACAAAGGTAACTCCAAATGTATCAACTATAGCAAGTCTTACTTGAGTTAAGTGCATAAAACTATATGTAATAAGTAGTGCAGAGCTAAAGGCATATAGATAGTTTTTAAAGATTAATAGAGCTAAATAATAGACAACTACTATCATAAAAGCTCCAAATAGTACATTTATAAATCTCCAACCATAAGGAGTCATTTTAAATAGTTTAATTCCTTGACTAATAAGAGCTTTTCCTAAGAATGGGTGTGTTGTCTCATATATTTTAAGTTTATGAAGTATCTCATAGGCAGTTCTACCAAAATATATTTCATCAAAAAACATCCCTCCATAGTATGAGGTATCTACTTTAATATCTGTCTCATCATTTAATTTTTTAGCGTATCTAGTAGTAAATGGAATTGTACGATTTTTATCTATAAATCGTATCTCTCCAAGAAAAGCCTCTCCCTTAGATACTAAAATACCTATTTTAGATGTTTTAATATTAACTTTTTTACAGTTCCAACGAAATGAGTATGGAAAATTCTTATCATACTTATAAAATCTTCTCCATTTTCCATTTTCAAAAGCACCTAATCTAAATTTTATATTTCTATCAATGCCCATATAGTAGCATATCTTATCTACTTTATGTTCCTCTTTTAAATCAAATATTATCTGTTTTGCATTTGTATTAATATCAATCTTCTCAAATGTTTGAGGTGCTTCTTTTGAGCCAAGATGATAAAATGAATAAAATAGAAAACTAATAACTAATATTAGTAGTAGAGGGGGCTTTGTAATAGTAGTCTTTTTCCTAAAACTAATAAAATTATATATTAAAAATATAGTTAAAACTATAGGTATAGATAGATACAATATAGATATATTGTTAGCATATATTAGCACAAATAGCAGAAGAGGTAAAGTTGATATTGTCTGTAGAGTTAATAATTGTTTACTGTTCATTTTTAATTCTTTTATATAAAGTTTTGTTATTCTAACAAAAAAAGCTTATATCTCCTTATTATATATTGTAACTGTTCTCATTTTAGCTCCCTCATCTAAACACGATATTGTATGTTTTTTAGGAGTTAAATATCTATATATCTTATCTCCTGATTTGGCTACTATAGGAGGATTATTATCTATTAGCCAATATATAGTGGAGTTTGCTTCAAATGAGTAGCACTGCAACATAGTTTTTTTAAGTTCGTTTGGTAGTAGTCTATTATATATATATGTTTTATTATTGATAGGATTTGTAATGAGAGGTTTATATCCTATCCACTCACTATAACACTTATGTTTAGATAACTCTTTAATAGATTTTATCTCTCTACTATCTATTAGATATGACAATACCTCTGCTCTCATAGCAGAGCATGGAGTATATAATTTAACGCCTTTAATTACATCATCTGTTACTCTATTTTTACACTCATCTATTATAATAGTATCTTGACATATCTTTTTTCTAATAACCCCTTTGGGTCTTTTAAACCAATTAGTATCTTTTAATAGTTGAAAAATCTCAAATAGAGTAGGTGATGAGGTATATAATCCTGTAGCATACTCTCCATTATATGGTCTGCTTGATTTTCCAGAAAAATTCCCATACCAAACTCCAACTGTATATTTGGGAGTGTATCCCATAGTTAACATATCTTTAGCATGTGCTGATGTTCCTGTCTTAAATGCCACTTTTGGCATATCTTTTATAAACTCCCAATAGGAAGAGAAACTAACTCGTGGAGCATCTGCTAATATATTACTAATTAGATAAGATGACTCTTTAGTTAAAATTCTCTTTTTAGGATAACTCTTGTTTAATATATAGCTTGATTTTTGAAATACTCCCCCATTTGCTAAAGATGCAAATAGTTCACCATTATTTAATAGAGATAATCCCCAACCACCAAGTGCTAAAGAGCTACCATAATAGCTTTTATCTCTATTTAGAGAAGATATATTTGCATCTTTTAATATATAGTAGAGTGAACTATTTTTAAGTAGTCTATCTAATTCAACAGCTGGAATATTTAGAGAGAATTGAAGTGCCTCTGAAGCTGTAACCTCTCCTAGATATTTTTTTGAGTAGTTAGTAGGTTTATATCCATCAATAAATAGTGGAACATCATATAGTTTTTTTAGAGGAGTAATAAGCCCCTTCTCTAAAGCTTTGGCATATATAAATGGTTTTAGAGTAGAAGCGGGAGATATTAAAGCCTTTAATCCATCATTCTGCCCACCGTGCTTGGAGTCATAAAAGTCTTGTGAGCCAATATATGCCAATATCTCCATATTGGAGTTATCAATAACAATAGCAGAGCTATTATATATTCTATACTTTTTTAACTCTTTTGTATGTGATGAAATAATCTTTTGAATTCTATTTTGTAGAGTTAAATCTATTGTTGTATTTACCTCATCTCCACTGTTAATATATCTACTTAGATGAGGTATCTTATTTGGAAGTGGTCTAATATTAACCTCTATTTTTTCATCTTTTGCTTCTATATACTCCTTTTTAGTTAATAGTTCTAATTTATATAGTCTATCTAATAGTCTATTTTTGGCTCTATTTATATCTCTCCCCTTTTTAGGTCTATTTCTATTTGGATTTTTAGGAATGGATGTGAGATATGCTATTTGAGAGAGAGAGAGAGATGATGGAGGAAGATTAAAATATTTAAAAGAGGCAGATGCAAACCCCTCAATATTTCCACCATAGGGTGCATTGTTTAGATATAGATTTAGTATCTCATCTTTAGAGTATCGTATTTCTAATTGAATAGCTTGAAACATCTCTATTAACTTCTGGGTAAATGTTCTTTTTTTATGATGCATCATTCTTGCTACTTGCATAGTAATTGTTGATGCTCCAATTTTATGTAAGTTTATAATATTTGAGTATATTGCTCTAAATATTGAGAAAATATTTACCCCAAAATGGTTATAGAAATATCTATCTTCATATCCTAAAACAACCCTTTTTATGTCTAAACTTATATCTTTTCTCTTTATTGGTATTCTTAAATATCCATCACTACTTAACTTTATTGTTAATAGTTTATGGTTTTTATCATATATAAGGGTTGATTTTTGTTTATATAGTCTTGTTGTATCTAATGGGTATAGATAGTTTATAATTAAAAATATACCCACTATAATTAAAATGGATAAAAGAAGTTTTTTTAAAATTAAAATTGATTTTTTTTTATATTATAAACTATCATTTAACCAATTAATAAGCCCTTGGCTTATCTCTTTAAAGTTAAAAATTCTCTTACCGTTATTAGATTTCATAAAGTTCTTGGCCTCTTGATATGAGCTAAAAGGGATTAAATCATCTCCTGCTGGAGATATTTTATTGCTACCATATACAAAAAAAGCACCCTTAGCATTAATTGGTTTAAGTGTTTTAAAATCTGTTACATAAATCTCTTTAAAATCATCTTCACTCTTTATCTTAAACTCTGGCCATTTAGCAGGTCTTAGATAGAACTCAAACATAGATTTTGGTGAAGAGAAATATAGCTCCTTACCACTACTCAATATAATTTTGGATACCCAAGATGGATATTTGTATAGCTTTAGATTTCTAATAAAACCTGTTGCATTTTTATTATAACTTATAATATCTAAAGTGCTATTATTCTCTGATGCAAATAGAAAATAACTTAAACTAATAAGTAAAATTTTTCTCATATGTAACTCCTTATACTAAATCTTTTTTTTGGAATATTCTATTACCTAAAAATGCTAACCCTAACCCTAAGAGTGTAGGATATAAGATAGATAGTAGTACAAATACCTTTTGTGAAAATATATCTAAGATATAGAATGCAACAGGTCCCATTACAGTTAGTTGTGGGTCAAATAGAGATATAGCAGAGACTCTAAAAATCTCCATAGGGTTAATGAGACTAATAAATATAATTAACTCACTACTAACTCTTTGGCTTAACATTAGCGAGATTAGAGCAATATCTATAAAACTAAGTAGAAATATCCATATAAAAAATGCCAATCCAAGAGCTACTTCACTAGATTTTACAAATGATGATATTAGAAAAGAGATACCTAAAAATGAACTACTCATAGCAAATAGAAGCCCTATATATAGAAAAAAAAGTTCCCAAGGAACAGTTGCACCCTTTGTAACACCATAGACTACAGCTATAATCATTGCAAATAGAACAGGTAGATATACAGTTATAAATCTACCTAATAGTTTTCCCCAATAGTACTCTTTTAGAGATATGGGGAAAGATAACATATACTCTAATATATGGCTATCTCTATCATTAGATATTGACCTAACAGTTGTAATAAGTATAAAGATAGGTAATATGACTATTGTAATCTGTATATACATAAGTAGCAGTCTGCTAAGACCACTAAAACCCATCACTTGTGACTCTGTTACCCCTGCTATAAAAAATAGTGCTATTAAGCCACCAAAGACTATGGAGTATATTAAAAACCATTTTGACCTAATAGACTCTTTTAAATCTAAATATGAGACTAAAAATAGATTTTTATATTTTGAATTTCTTATATTCACTTATATACCTTTCTAATTGATGGATTTTGCATAGTTTCTCCTCTTAAGATTTTTAATCTCATCTCATCATATCTAAAAAACTCTTTTGCTTTTACCTCATCTTTTGATTTATAGGCACTAAATCCATAATCCATAGGCGTTAATTTACCTAAAGTATAATATGCCTCTTTTGCATTAATAAATTTTTGACTCTTTGCATCACTAATATATATTATTGCATCTTTCTCCCAAGCTATATTATTCTGTTTAAACCATAATATAGTACAACCAATATCATCAAATAGGTAATATCTATTGGTTTTAGGATTTATTACCTCTACAGCATAACTTCTATCACTTACAACCATTTTACAATATTCACACATATCTCTATCCCAATGTATCTTTTTCATTGAGCTAGAGTCTTTACTATTGCTACAACCAATAAATAATATTAATAGTAATAGGCTAAATTTTTTTATCTGAAATAACATTTCCCAAATCCATATATACTTCTCTATTAACTAAAGAGCTAACCTCTTCTAATCTATGAGTTACAAATAGCATAATTTTATTATTAGAGCTTTTTTCTAAAAGTCTATAGAAATCTTCTCTTGCTTTTGGGTCAAGATTTGCTGTTGGCTCATCATAGATAATAATATCACTCTGCTTTGCTAAACTTATGGCAATAAGAAGTTTCTGCTTCATTCCTCCACTTAGTTTAAAAAATGACTTTTTTAGATTGCTATCTATATCTAACTTCAGCTCATTAGCATACTCTCTAATTAAATCAATACTAATATCTGAACTTATAGATACATAGTCTAATAATTCACCAATATTTAATTTTATAGGTGGTGGAAGTTGAGGTACAAAACTGATATGTTTTAAAACCTCTACCCTATCTTTAATAGGATTTAAACTATTTACGAAGATAGAGCCACTATCAAGATGATAATAACCTAAAATCGCTCTAATAAGAGTTGTTTTACCTGCTCCATTTGCACCCATTAGAGCAATAGACTCACCTATATTAAAATCTATAGTTATATTATTTAGAGAGATAGTCTTATCAAATCTTTTAGTAACATTTTTTATCTCTATCATATTAAACTAAACTCTTTAACCTAAAATCAAACTTTAGAGCATCAGCGTGACAGACATCTATACATCTACCACATAGAGTACAATCAGCTCCTGTTATATACTCTTTTTTGATTTTTTTCTCTTCTCTCTGTTTATCATATTTTGCTTTTGTAATTTCTAATACCTGATTTTCAAAACAGACATCATGACAGACCATACAGTGGTCACAATTATCATTCCACTCAACTCTAAATGCCGATGCTTTTCCTATCATACCATAAGTTGTACCTATTGGACATACATAACTACACCATGCTCTTCTTGAGTAGAATACCTCTATTAAAAATACAACCAATACCCAAGCAAGTGCTAAACTCCAACCATAAGTTATAAATCTACTTAAAATTCCAACAACATTAAAAGTCTCAAATACCAAATATCCACTTGTAGCAGAGAGAATTAGAAACATAGTCCAAAAGAGATATTTTACTCTATGGTCAAATTTTCTATTTTTAATTATCTTTTTAGCTACTAATTTATCGTGTAACTTCTCTCCAATCTCACTTAAGAGTCCATAAGGGCATACCCAAGCACAATAACTTCTACCACCAACCAATAGATAAAATATAATTATAGTAGTAACGCCAATTATAATATTTGTATGTAGATGGTGTTTTGCTAGAAACATCTCTAGCGTTGTAAATACATCTATAAGATGAAATCCTAAAAATCTTGAGCCATTAAGTGTCCCCTCTAGTGTCTGAATATCTATAAAGAATGATAAAAAGAATAGTAGATGAATAGAGATAACCAATATCCATCTCTTCATTCTATAACTAATCTTTGTTTTTCCATCTCTATCTTTTTTAAAAAATGTAGATAAAAAAGTTGTATTTCTAATTGTTGCTCTAATGTTGTATATATCCATCTCTATTCCTAATCTCTACTACTTTTTATCTTTTAGTGCTTTAGCACGAGCTGGAAACTCTCCTATCTCTTTTGCAAATCTCTTTAAATCATCTTGACTTAGATGCATTAATAATCCTTTCATAATCATATTCTCTACTCTTCCTGATTTAAAGTCATCTAACTTTTTATATATCTCCTCTTCACTCTGTCCAAATATTTTAGGTCCCATAAGTTTTTTACCATACTGCATACCACTACCATCAACTCCATGACATGATGCACATTTACTCTTATACTCATCACTAACTTTAAATCCACCGATATTTCCAGCTTTCTCCCTTAGATGAGTTAGTTCTTCTTGCTCTTTCTCTCTATCACTCTTTTCATTAGTTATTTTAGTAACTTTTGTACTCTTTTTACCTATATCTTTTATCACTTTTCCATGCTCTCCACCATTATATGCTTCACCTTGAGAAGCAACATATCCCATAGTAGCTAAGATTAAGAGTGTTAATACTCCTACAACTATATTTTTCATCTTTTTATCCTCATCTTTTGAATTTGAATATTAAATTCATATATCTCTTTTGCAATACCTTTAATCTCTTTATTACTCATTTTTGCTAATAAATCTTTCATAAAAGGATTATCTCTTTTACCTGTTTTAAAATCCATAATCTTATTATAGATATAATCTTCATCTCTACCTAAAAGTGATGGTCCTACTACTCCATTAGCGTAATCATCATGACAAGCAGAACATTTTAATCTAAAATTACTACTTAGTTGTCTAACTAATAGAGATACCTGAACTCTCTCATAAGGACTTCTAATATGAGTATAGGCATCAAGAGCAGTTCTATGTGACTCTTTCTCATTACCACCCTTTTTATCATAATAAAAAGAGTTACTATTTTTTGATTTAATAGTAATATTATCCTTTTTTTTAGCTTCTACTTTAATCTCTTTTGTGCCATTACCTTCAATAACTTCAATTTTGGGAGTTGAGATTTGAGTTGATTGTTTATCTCTCTTTTTATTATCTTCACAACCAACTAAAATTAATATTAGTATTATAAATAGGAATTTTACTTTTTGATTATTTAACATCTCTATCCTCAACTTTGATAAATCTCATTATATGTAGTTCTAGGCTTTATAATAATTGATGGTTTAGAGGTTGGACATATATCTTCACAAGCACCACAACCAACACATCCATCATAAATCTCAGGTTTATATCCACCTTTACTATGAGGAACCATAGCAATAGCACTGATAGGATTTGGAATAGGACAGATATCAGCACATAGAGTACACTGTTTTCCTTTATAACCACTCATCTTTTTAAGTAACTCATCCTCTTCAGGAGTTCTATTTCTTACAGAGTTATTAAATTTAATCATCTTATCAAGATAGTTATCTGGTAGAGGAGTTTTATTAATTGCTAAACAGGTATTAGGATTTTCTAATATGGCTACTCCCATTTTTATATCTTCAGGCTTAGAGCAATTATGATCTAATGCACCACTTGGACATGCTAAAACACATGGAACAGCACTACAGGCATAACAACCTCTTCTAGTAGCATCTATATAAGGTGTTCCAACCCCCATTCCTTTAGCAATATCTGCTAGTTTAATAGAGTGATAGGGACAGACTTGAAGACACTGTCCACATTTAATACAGAGTCCTAAAAACTCATCTTCACTTAATGCCCCTGGTGGTCTTAATCTATTTTCAGGTTTTACCAAATAGGGACTTATAGCAACTCCACCTACTGTAATAAGTGCAAATACTCCTAGAGTAGAGTATTTTATAAACTTTCTTCTATCTGTTTCTACTTTAGCCATGCTATTCCTTTTAAATTTTATCTATTCTTGGTTTTTTATCCTCTAGCAAAAATAGTGGTTTTGAGAATGGAGCTAATTTTGCTAAAAAATTTAGTATTGATATTATTGGACTTCCATAAAAAAATTTTACATCAGGATTATAAACCCACATCTGGTCAGCATATTTATATACTTGATGAGATGTATCTCCTATACCATCATTATCTCTATCAAACCCTTTATAGTTATCCCAATAGTTATTGATAACTAAATTTGTCTCCTCCTTACCCCTATCTGCTTTACTATCATTTACAATATCCTCTATATTTCCTTGTATAGTATTATTTTTAATAATATTATTAATACTCAAAGAGTGAAAATGTATCGCCTCTGCATTATAGAGGAGTCTATTATGCTCTATCCAATTATGTGTATCTGGTTCAAAAGGGCTTCTATCTATATACATTCCTTGTGCACAATATAGTATAGTGTTATCTTTTAGAGTAAAGTTTGATGCATCCTTTAATCCTATTCCCATACCTGTAGCACCAAGTGAACTCTCTATAATATTACCTGTAGCTATGGTATCTTGTGAATACATAAAAAAGATACCAACACTATTGAATTTATAGTGGTTATTTTTTACAAAATTTTTACCTGCATACATAAAGTGTAGCGAATATCTACTCCACTCTCCTTGATTTTTCTCAATTCTATTACCGTGTGAGTACCATACAACCATATCTCTTGATTTATATAGATGGTTACCTTTTATGACATTATCATTACTATACCAAAGTCTTAGCCCATCACCTCTAAGTCCAAGTGGTAAATTTTTCGAAGTTATATAGTTATTTTGAATAATAGAGCTATTTACCATCTGTAAATCTATACCAAATAGAGAGTTTTTAATTCTACAGTTACTTATCTCATTTTGACTACCATTGCTAAGTTTAATTCCTGCATCAAGATTTTCATGTCGTGAACCACTATTAGTGATAGTTAAATTTTTTAGTGTAATATAAGAACCTTTAGCAGTAATAACACTACCTTTTCCAAGTCCATCTATAATAACACTATCTCCCATTCCAATTATAGAGATGGGTTTATCTATTAAAATAGAGCCTCTATAGACTCCATTAGGAAGTTTTAATATAGCTCCAGATGAGGCTTTATCAATAGTATCTTGTAATATATTTGCTACTAATAGAGTGGAAAATAGTATAAGATACTTAATAGATGATAACATATAACTATTTTGTCTCTTTTAATGCTTTTCGTCTTGCAAAAAATGCTAATAGACTCAATAGACTAATTGCAATTAATAAATAAAATCCAATAGTTGGGTAGGAGTGGGTTGTAAATTGTGCTATTTTCCCATCTCCAAATACTGTTGGCATAAATGGTTTAATCTTAAAAGCCCCCCAATCATGTAGGTTATGTCCAAACCAATAGAGCCAATAGGCATAATCTGCTACAAATAGTAGTGGTAAGATTACAGGGATAAGCATTAAATATGTTAATATTTTATTATTATAAGCTATAAATAATATCATAATTAGTGCTAAAGTTAGTAGCGCATAAGGTCCAATAGCTCTTTCAATATGCCCTCCAACCCACATAGGGTCCATACCTACATAGTGATTAATAGTATTCATCTCATGAACCTCTCCACTATATCCATCAAAGTGAAAAAATACGGGAATACCTTGTGGAAATGCCTCTTTTGGGTAGTTTGGTGCTTCAAGTGATACTGCCCATATTGGAATTGAAGCAACTCCAATCTCTGCACTCTCTTCTATCATCTTATCAAGATTATTGTATGCCTCTTTTGGTGTCGATACCGATTTATATCTACCATGATTATAGATATTCCAGATAGTTTTAGAAAATTCTGATATCTCATCAGTTTTTCCACTATCAATTTTATTCATTACACCATGAAAAGATACTATGGGTAGTATAAATGCTACTATTAAAATAATTAATGCTAATCCTGCAAAAACTCGAGATTTAATTAAACTTGGATGCATACTACTTGTCCTTTAGTTATATTTATAATAAATATAATTTAAATATATGTGTGTTGAATTATATCACAATAAGACTATAAAAATTAACTAATTTTTAAAGGTTGTTTTAAATTCTTTTAAAAATGTTATAATTGTTTCATCAATAATATTAAAAAGTAGGAAATGAGAAATATAATTAAATCGCTATCACTATTTAAAGGTTTAGATAGTAATCAAATTGATATGCTATATTCAATCTCTACAGTTCAAAACTATAAGAAAAATTCTATTTTATTTTATGAAAAGGATAGAACAGATAAATTAATATTTTTAATTAGAGGTTTAGCTAAGGCTTATAAGATAGATAAATATAATAATGAGATATTTTTATATTTTATAGAAAAAGATATGCTTATCTCTCAAATAGATAATTTAACAGAAGATAGTATGATTTTTTTTTCCAATATATCATCAATAGAGGTCTCATCAATTTTGACTATTGATTATAAATTTTTTAAAAAAAAATTTTTAAATTCTAATATATTAACTTTAAAATTTGTAAATAGAGTACTTTATCAATCTAATAAAATAAAACTTTTAATAGATAGAGAGTTTATATTTGATGCCGTATCTAAAGTTGCTATGATGTTAGGAGATGATTTAAATAGATTTAATAGATTAAAAAGACATGATATTGCACTAATTTTGCATATTCAACCAGCTACTCTATCACGAGTATTAAGTAGATTAAAAAGAGATAATATAATTTCTATTAAACAAGGTATTATTTCTATAATAAATAGAGATAGACTAGAAGAAATCTATAAAAATTAGGATAATATATGAAAAGAATAAAAATAATTGGCACAACTATTTTAATACTATTATTAGCATTAGTTCTGCTTCTTAATATAATCTCAGATGAAAATCAAAATAATATAAATTTTATAAAAAAGATAAATCAACAAAAAGCATCTACTCAAGATATATCTAAAGAGATATTTTATATATATAGACATAGTGTTGTATCAACTAATAAATTAGATAGCTCAATTAAACACTTTTATCAAAATATAAATTCTATTTTAGAAAAAAGAGAAGCTGCGCATATAATTAAACTCTTAAATAGATTTTATTATAAGACTCAAGAGTTTAAAAGAGAGATGAAAACTATAACTCCATATTCAAATATAGTTTTAGAAAAAATAGTCAAAGATATATATAATCAAAATATAGAGTTAGTTATAGAGTTTGATAGACTATTAGATATAAATCAAAAGCGTAATATTTTAATCTCTAATTTCTATAAAAAAGTAGAGTATATCCTATTAGCATTTCTATTTATACTGTTATTATATTTAGCATATCACATTCTAAAAATAGATAATAGTTTAGACAGATTAATAAATAAAATAGATAAATCAATAAAAGATATAGATAAGATAGATAATGAAGCTGAAGATATACTTATTAATATTGATTTAAGAGAGGAAGAGGATTTAATAATTGAGGCATTAGAGGAGTTAATGCACTCAAATATTAAATTAAAACGATTAAAAGCTGAATTAAAAAAATTAAAAAAATATTAAAATAAAAAGCAAGAATATTTTGCCCTAAGTCAAACCTTTCTATTTAAATTTATATTAATATTTCACTGTATTTAATACTAAAATTTAATAAGGAGAAGATATGGGTAATATCTTTGATAAGTTATCTAAGATACTTATTGGTACTACAGTTGCGGCAACATTTTTAACTGCTAGTAGTGGTGAGTTATCTAAGATAATGAAAAAAAGAGGTTTAACTGAGACTGATATAATCCATGCAGCTAAAACCTATACACCAACAGGTGGTAGAGATGAGTTTATCGTATTTAGTTCAGGTGGACAATCTGGTCATATGCTTGTTTATGGTGTTCCAACTATGAGGATACTTAAATATATAGCTGTATTTACACCTGAACCTTGGCAAGGGTATGGGTATGATGACGATACAAAAAAAATTTTAGCAGAAGGTAAAATTAGAGGTAAACAGATAACTTGGGGAGATACACACCACCCAGCACTATCTGAGACTAATGGTAAATATGATGGTAAATGGCTTGTTATTAATGATAAAGCAAATCCTAGAATTGCAGTAATTGATTTAAATGACTTTGTAACTAAGCAGATTGTTGTAAATCCTGTATTTAAATCTGAACATGGTGGCTCATTTTTTACACCAAACTCTAAACATATTTTAGAGGCTTGTCAATATGCTGCACCATTAGATAATAACTATCACCCAATAGAAGAGTATAAAGAGACTTATAGAGGTGGTGTAACAGTATGGAGCTTTGATCCAAAAATTGGAAGAATTGATGCAAATGACTCTTTTACTATTGAGTTACCACCATATATGCAAGATTTATCAGACTCTGGTAAAGAGGCATCTGCTGGTTGGGGATTTACAAACTCATTTAACTCAGAGATGTACACAGGTGGAATAGAGGTTGGTATGCCTCCATTTGAAGCTGGTTGTAGTAGAAATGATACAGACTATCTACATGTATATAATTGGGAGAAACTTTACAAATTATCAAAAGACCCTAAAAATGTAAAAATTATAAATGGTCATAAAGTTATTCCTATTGAAGTAGCTGTTAAAAATGATGCACTATTTTTAGTTCCTGAACCAAAATCACCTCACGGTGTTGATGTATCTCCTGATGGTGAATATATTGTTGTTTGTGGTAAATTGGATACTCACGCATCTGTATATAAGTGGTCTAAAATTAAAAAACTTATAGATAATCATGAATATTCAGGAAAAGATCCGTATGGTATCCCTATTTTAGACATGAAAAAGGCACTTCACGGTCAAGTTGAATTAGGTCTTGGACCTTTACACAATCAATTTGGTGCAAAATGGAAAGATGGTGTAATCTATACTTCACTTTATGTTGATAGTCAAGTTGTAAAATGGGATTATAAAAATCTTAAAGTTTTAGATAAAATAAATGTTCATTATAATATTGGTCACCTATGTGGAATGGAGGGTAAATCTGAAGACCCACAAGGAAAATATATCATAGCACTAAATAAACTTGCAATTGATAGATTTGACCCAGTTGGTCCACTTCATCCACAAAATCATCAACTAATTGATATTAGTGGTAAAAAGATGGATATGCTCGTAGATATGCCAATACCTCTAGGTGAACCTCATCAAGCTGTAGCAATTAGAGCTAGTAAGTTACATCCTGAAGTTAGATATAAGATGGGAACAAATCCATTTACAGGTAATTCTCATCCAGGTAAGACTCTAGCAGGGCAGGAGCATATTGAGAGAAAGGGTAATCATGTCTATGTATATGGAACTGTAGTTCGTTCTCATATTAATCCAGAGAGAGTTACTGTAAATAAAGGTGACACTGTAACATTCTACTTAACAAATCTTGAGAGAGCAGAAGATGAGACTCATGGATTTACTGTAGATGATTATAATGTTCATGCATCCTTAGAACCAGGAAAAACAGTATCATTAACTTTTAAAGCAGATAATGAGGGAGTATTTCCATATTATTGTACAGAGTTCTGTTCTGCGTTACACCTAGAAATGATGGGTTATCTAATGGTTAAGGACCCTAATAAAAAATATGTTTCAGCTCAAAAGCTTAAGATGAAATCTATGTCAAAAGAGCAGTTAAAAGCTGAATATGATAAGACTGTTGCAGTTAACAGTGCAACTGATGCTGTTATTCAGAGTGTTGTTAAGTTCTTAAAAGCTAACCATTATGAAAAATATCCTGTTGTTAAAAACCTTGTAGAGGATGCACTTGACCAATATAGTAAGATTAAAGAGCAGAAAGAGAAATCTGACGAAGCGGTTAAAGCTGGAGATTATGAAAAAGCTGTTCTATTTGAAAATATGATTTGGCAATATATGGTTAAGACTGCTGATGTTGGGATTAGAGCTAAAGATTTACTTGTAAGAAAAGTAGCTACTCCTCAATCTCCTGCAGCACAAGCTGGTGAGAGAGCATTTGGGGAAGGTGGTTGTAGTGGTTGTCATGTTATTGGTAAAGTAAGTTCTGGTCCTGATTTAACAGGTGTTTTACAAAGACATGAGAATGGTGAACAGTGGGTTAAAGATTTTATTATGAACCCAGCTAGTAAGTATAAAGAGCCTTATGTAAAAGGGATGATCGATTACTTTAACTTAAGAATGCCAAATCAGCATATGAAAGAGCAAGAGGTTAAGGATATTATTGAGTATCTAAAATGGGTAGATAAAAATGCTAATCTATTTTAATATTTAGTAGTACCAAAACCAAGAGAGAGATAGTTCTCTCTCTTCTAATTTGTCTATATTTTTATAGTTATATCTTAAACTTAGAGCAGATTTTTGGTCAAAACTATATGTTATAAATGGCTTAAACTCTTTTATGCTCTTTTTATCTCTAAACCACTCATCTGATATAAGAAGTCCAAATTTTAAATATTTTGATGGATTATATAGTAAACCACTATTTATAGATATACTCTCTTTATCATCTATTCTATAGTAGATAGTTGGAGTAATAGTTGTATATCCATAGAATATATTATTTCCTAAAGTGATACCTCCACCTGCTTTCAGATAGCTATTTAGTTTATTATTGAAAATTCTTTTTCCTCCTGTTGCAACCTCCCATGAGATTGGTTTAAATATAGCATCTTGTAAAGCATAAGATTTTATTCTTAAAAAATCTATTTTATCAATTTTCACTTTTTTATTTTTATACTCTATTCTTGTATCAAAAAAACTAATATATCCTCCTGAAATATAGCCATAATCACTATCATAAATATCATGATATGATACTTTTGTTTCTAACTTTAGTCTATTATTGTTACTATATGATATTGAACTTTTTGCTGATAGATGACCACTCTCAGGTGATGGAGGTTGTGGAATTTTTTCTCTCTCTATTTTTCCTAATTTACTTCTTGCTTTTAATAATTTTAAAAAGTCCTTTAGATATTCCTTTTCATCTATTTTATTATCAGAACGCTCTATTTTTAGTAGAGCTGTTGCTAATTCAATTGAAGAAATCTTATCTTCTCTATTTAGATTTTCTATTTTTGTTAAATTATACTCTCTACTTTTTGCAAATTCTAAAGCATCTCTATTTTCTTTAATAGTTTTACTTAATGCCAAAATTTTTTTTCTCTGTGATGGACGATAGATACTATTTTTTACCAAATTTTTAGATATAACTGCTCTTACTGTATCAATAGGGATAGCTTTTAAGTTAAAATTATTAATGAAATTGCTATCTTTCTTAGCAATATTTATTAGCCATAATATATTATAGGAGCAATTTTCAGATAAAAAGAAGTAGTCTGCATAGAAGTGACGAATTTCAAAAATATGTAGAACTAACCTATTTATCTCTTCTTGAGTTAGATTTAGAGTATATTCCCAAATATCTCTCTGTTCTAAGTCGGAGTACTCTTTTAGTTTTTTATAGTATGGGTCTATAGAGTAACGCCCTTTATATCCACCAAATAGTCCTTTATAGGCATATATAAAACCATTCTCTTCCCTAGTTTGTGCTGCATAGTTAACTGCATAGGAGAGTAGGGGGGTATCTGGATTATTATCAATTCTTAAAAATGTATGACCAAATGCAGAAGCAGGAGAGTTTATATGTGAAGAGACTAAAACAAGGGTTATCTCTTTTGCTCCCAACTCTTTTAATTCATTATTTAGTTTTTTACAACTAGGAGTAAATATCTCTTTCTTTAAATTAGGTAATTTTTTTAAAATCCATCTAGAGCGAGAGGGGTAACGACAGAGTGTAGAGTTCTCATCATCACTCTTATCTGAAATAAGCTGTTTAATAGATGCTTTTAGTTCTGCTTTTGGGTCTATTTTCCCATTTTTAGCAAAAAAAAATCTCTTATCATCTATCTCACTTCTACCCTTTTTGAAGTGTAGTAGTTTATGCCATTGAGGATTTTTAGAGAGTTTAGATAGTTTATCTTTTGAAATATGAAAACTTGCAAAAAGAGAACTATTTATTATTAGTAGCACTCCTAAAAAGAGTATAACTGCTCTTTGAATTGCTACTAACATTTAGTATTAATTATCCTAATGAGATAATATTATCAATAACTTTAGCAGAAGTTATATCTGGAGATGTATATATTTTATCAAAATTTGCTTGAAGTTTTGATGCAAATAGTTCTTTATTTTTTACATTTAAAAGTGTTGCAAGAGTATTAAGTGATTCTCCTTGACCATTTGAAATATCTAACGCTAAACTATCCATATTTTCTGCAACAAATCTATTTGCTTTATCATTAAATACCAATTTAGATGGTTTTGCACAACCAGATGTTCCTGAAGTAATACCAAATGTTTGGTTTCCTGAAGTTCCATTAGTTGTTGCAGCAAAAACTTGCATCATTACAGAGTCTTGATTTTTAAGTATTTGACTACCAAGTCCACAACCTGTATTTTCATTTGCAAAAGATGTTGTAGTTAAAAGAGCAGTTGTTGCTATTATTAATAGAGCTTTTTTCATTATAAAATCCTTTTTATAAATTCTTATGAATTAATATAATAACATAATTATACTTTAACAATCACAATTACTGTTAGTTAAATCTAATTAAATTAATAGATTAATTTAGATTATCAACTCCTAATTAGATTTTAGATATAATCCTTTCGATTTTGCAATAGTGAGAAAATAATTAATGAGAGCAAATAATGATATTTGAACATGAGATACCACAAGATAGTAAACTATATTTTGGAGAGTGTGCTAAAATAAAGAGACAAATAGAAGCTACTTGTGCTGATATTTTAGATAGAAATGGGTATGAGGAAATTGTAACACCTCTATTTTCATATCATCAACATATCTCTTTTGATGATGAGAAACCCCTTTTGCATCTACATGATGAAAAAAATAGAACAGTTACACTTAGAGCAGATAGTACTGCAGATGTTGTTAGAATTGTAACTAAAAGAATTGGAAGAACTACAGAGTCTAAAAAATGGTTCTATATTCAGCCCTCTTTATCATTTCCAACAAAAGAGCAGTATCAAGTGGGAGCAGAAATAATTGATGGAAGTTTTAGAGAGATTATAGATACAGCTATTAAACTAATAGATAGATTAGAGCTTGATACGATTTTACAGATTTCAAATATGCGTATTCCACTACTATTAAGTCAGAAATATAATATTGATTTAACTCTTTTACATGATACAAATATTGAAAAAATTTTAAAACTAAATATATCTTGGATTAATAAGTTAGTAAAAATTCATAGAATAGATGATTTAGATAATCTTGATGGTATTCCAGAAGATATTAAGAGTGAATTAATGCTAATTAGAGATACAGTTTCTCATATTAATTATAAATCTATTGTTATAGCACCTCTATATTATGCAAATTTGAGATATTATGGTTCACTTATGTTTAAGATGTTCAATAAAAATGAGCTTCTATCTCGTGGAGGTATATATAGTATTGGAGATGTTAATGCATCTGGTTTTGCACTATATATTGATGAGTGTATAAATCAAAAAATAAGAAAGTTGGAGAATAAATGAGTAGTAAAGCAGATTTAATTGTAGGATTACAGTGGGGTGATGAGGGAAAAGGTAAAATAGTTGATCATATGGCTCAAACCCATGATTTTGTATGTCGTTTTGCAGGAGGACACAATGCAGGACACACTATAGTAGTTGATGGTAAAAAACATGCATTACATCTAATTCCATCTGGTATATTAAATCCAAAAGCAAAAAATATAGTGGGAAATGGAGTTGTACTCTCTCCACCAAATTTTATTAAGGAGATTAGTCAGTTTGATAATTTAGAGGGGCGACTGTTTATCTCAGATAAGGCTCATCTACTGTTGCCATATCATGCTCTTATTGACCAAGCGAAAGAGATATTAAAGGGTGATAAGGCGATTGGGACAACAGGTAAAGGAATTGGTCCTGCTTATAGTGATAAAATAGCAAGGGTTGGACATAGAGTAGGGGAGCTATTTGATTGTAAAAAGTTAGCATTTAAAATTATTGAATATTTTAATCGCAAAAAAGATATTTTTAGAGTAATGAATATCCCAATTCCAAATGAAGATGAACTTATAGATGAGTTGGAGGGCTATAGAGATGCTTTAATTCCATATATTACAGATACGACTCAACTTATATGGAGAGTTTTAGATGAAGAGAAGAGAGTTCTTTTAGAGGGAGCTCAAGGTACTATGTTAGATATTGACCATGGAACATACCCATATGTGACCTCATCTACAACGGTTAGTGCTGGTGCATGTTCAGGATTAGGAATTAATCCTAAAGATATTGGAAAAGTAACAGGAATTGCAAAAGCTTACTGTACTCGTGTTGGAAATGGACCTTTTCCTAGCGAAGATTTAACTAAAGAGGGAGAGAGATTAAGAGTTAATGGACATGAGTTTGGTACAACAACAGGACGACCTCGACGATGTGGATGGTTTGATGCTGTTGCTATGAGACATGCTGTTAGAATTAATGGCGTTGACCAGATTGCACTTATGAAATTAGATGTATTAGATGGATTTAGTGAGATTAAAGTCTGTGTAGCTTATGAGATTGATGGTAAAGAGATAGATTATGTTCCTTATGACTTAGAGAATGCGAAACCTATATATAAAATATTTAAAGGTTGGGATAAGAGTGAGGGGGTAAGATATTTTGACAAACTCCCAATAGAAGCAAAAGAGTATATATTAGCTATTGAAGAGATGGTTAAGTGTAGAGTAGAGATAGTATCTACAAGTCCCGATAGAGAAGATACCATTATTAGAAAATAAGAGGAGTAACTCATGAGATTAAAACCAAAACAGACAGCTTATGTTGCATCAAAAATAGGAATAGACTTAGCAAATACTCCATTTGTATCACTTCCAAAGGGTAAAGATGCTGTTGTAAAAATTTGTAAAGATATTATTGATGAAAATCTTAAAAAAGAGAAAAGGCTTGATGCTAAAGTTGAAGAGTTACTTTTAGAGAATGAGGATGAGATAGAGATACAACATATAAAAGAGAGAGAACTGTTTTTTATGATAAAAAAACGCTTAGCTCCAGAGTATGGTGTTATTATGAATTATGATGACCGTTATAATGAAATATCTCATATTATTTTAGATGAACTATATGAGAATTATCTTATAGATTATGATGTAAATGATAATAAGGTAAGAAATGTGATTTTTAAGGCTTTTAAGGCTTTTGCTAATGCTTATGATGAGATAGATACTACAGTTTATGAGAATATTAAGAAGATGAAAAAGGAGTATATTCCTGGTTCTCTTGAGTATGAGTTAATCTATGAGAGACTATATAAAGAAGAGTTACAGAAGAGGGGAATGATATAATGCAGAAAATTTGGCTATATTTTGAAAATGGTATATTTTTAGAAGCTAATAGTTTTGGTGCAGTTGGAACTAGTATTGGGGAGATTGTATTTAATACTTCTATTACAGGTTATCAAGAGATAGTAACAGACCCAAGTTATGCAGGACAGTTTGTCACTTTTACTATGCCAGAGATTGGAAATGTTGGTTGTAACTCTCAAGATATGGAGAGTAGAAGAGCTTACTGTAAAGGGATAATAGTTCGTTCATACCAAAAGAGACCATCTAATTTTAGAGCTGAAGAGTCTTTGGATACTCTACTAAAGAGATATAATATTTTAGGTATAACAGATATTGATACCCGTTTTTTAACTAAAATGTTAAGAGATAGTGGCTCTATGATGATGATAGCTTCAACTAAGATTAGCTCTAAAAAAGAGTTAAAAGAGATATTGGATAATTCTCCTAGAATTGAAGAGATTAATTATATTAAAGAGGTATCTACTAAGAAACCATATATTCATAAAGAGTCAAGATATAGCATAAGAGATTTTGAATATCAAAAACCAAAAACTACAAAAAAAATATTGGCTTTAGATTTTGGAGTTAAGAGAAATATACTAAATGAGTTAACTTATGCGGGTATGGAAGTAGAGGTAGTTCCAAACTTCATAAAGGCAGAGACTATTATAGAGAGATTTAAATCTAAAGAGATAGATGGAGTGTTCCTCTCAAATGGACCTGGTGACCCTCTAATTTTAAAAGAGGAGCAAGGTAAAATTAAAAAGTTAATTAATGCTAAAGTTCCAATGTTTGCCATCTGTTTAGGACATCAACTATTATCTATTGCACATGGATATGATACATATAAACTTAAATTTGGACACCATGGTGGAAATCATCCTGTTAAAAACTCTAATACAGGTAGTATAGAGATAACAGCACAAAATCATAACTATAATGTACCAGATAACATAACAGAGATAGCAACAGTTACGCATACTAATCTATTTGATAATACTATTGAGGGGTTAAAATATAAAGAGTCTCCAATAATATCAGTTCAACACCATCCAGAAGCAAGTCCAGGTCCTCATGAGAGTAGTTATATATTTACTAAATTTAGAGAGATATTGTAATCTCTCTTTTTTATAATTTTAACTTAAATTAAATATTAATCTTAATTAACATTAAAAATATTTTTTATCAAAATCTCACTATTTTAAATATATCTATTATCTGTTATAATTCAAATATATAAAAATATTAATTAATCAAAAGATCTCTTATACAAATTAATAAGTTGATATAATGATTTTAATCTTTATTCTTAATATTCAATAAAGCTTACTTTAAGTTTCATTTAATATTATATGAAATGATAATAATCAATATAACAGAATATAACTATATAAATAGGATAAAAAGATGAAAGCAGTTATTATGGCAGGTGGTTTTGGAACAAGAATACAACCACTTACAAACTCAAGACCAAAACCAATGTTACCAATTACAAATAGACCAATGATGGAACATACAATGATGACCCTAAAAGATTTAGGGATTGAAGAATTTATTATATTACTCTATTTTAAGCCAGAAATTATAAAAGATTATTTTGGAGATGGAAGTGATTTTGGAATTAAAATTACTTATGTTGTACCTGATGATGATTATGGAACAGCAGGTGCTGTTAAATTAGCACAAGAACATATTGGAGATGATAATTTTATTATTATTAGTGGAGATTTAGTAACAGATTTTAACTTTCAAAAGATATTTGACTATCATAAATCAAAAGAGTCAAAATTAACTATTACCCTAACCTCTGTAGATAACCCTTTAGAGTTTGGAGTAGTTATTGCAAATGAAGATGGGAAGATTGAAAAGTTTTTGGAAAAACCGAGTTGGGGAGAAGTATTTAGTGATACCATAAATACAGGTATATATATAATAGAGCCTGAAATATTAGATTATATTCCAGAGAAAGAGAATTTTGACTTTGCTAAAGATTTATTTCCTCTCTTAATGAGTAGAGGGGTTGACTTAATGGCAGGTTATGCCAAAGGGTATTGGAGAGATGTAGGTAATCCTGAAAGCTATAGAGAGGTTCATGATGACATCTTATCTAATAGATTAGATTTTAAAATCAAGGGTAAAAAACAGATTTTCCCTGATGGAGTACTCTATAGTGATGAGGTGTATAAATTAGATAATAGCATAGAGATTATTGGAACAGTAGTCTTAGGAGAAGATGTTACCCTTAAAAAGGGTATTAAATTAAATAATGTTGTTATTGGAGATAGAGTTACTATTGGAAAAGATAGTAATATTAGAAATAGTATAATATGGGAAGATGTATCTATTGGTAAAGGTGCAAAATTTGATAGTTGTGTAATTTGTAACAATAATATAATAGGTAAAAATGTTACAGCTAAGGCAGGAATGATTTTGGCTGAGGGTTGTGAGATTGGAGATTTAGTTAGAGTAGAAAAAGATGTAACTATCTGGGCAGATAAAAAAATTGAAGATGCCTCAATTGTTAGTAGTAACTTGATTTTAGGTAGTAGATATAAAAACTCCATATTTGAACATGGAAGAGTTATTGGAAAATCTAATGTAGAGTTATCTTGTGAGATGGTAACAAAATTAGCAGAGGCTTTTGGAGCACAGCTTCCTGTTGGCTCAACTATATTAGTGGCAAGAGATTATCACAAAAATTCAAGAATGTTAAAGAGAGCTTTTTTAGGTGGAATACTCTCTTCGGGTGTAAATGTAGTTGATTATAGTGCAATTCCATCTGCTATTATGCGTTGTCATATTGCTATAGATAATAAATGTGTTGGAGGTATATATTTTAATCAGAAGATAGATGACCCAACAAGTACAGTTATTACATTTTTTAATCATGAAGCTTTAAGAATAGATAGCAATATAGCTAAAAAGATAGAAAAATCTTTTTTTAAAGAATCATTTCGTCGTGTTGATTACTCTAAAATAGGTGAAATATATAATTTAGAGCATGAACAAGAGTATAAAAAATATAAAGAGGAGATAGAGTTACTTCTTAAAATAGATAAGTTAAAAAATGCAAATTTCAGAATAGCAGTTGATATGATGCATGGTATTGCTTCAGAGATATTTCCAAATATTTTGAATGATTTAAATATAGATAATATTATATTTAATGCTCATGAAGATAGTACTAGATTAGCAAATATTAAGAGTCTAATAAAACAGTCAAATAAAGATATGAGTGAAGTCATTAAGGCACTTAAACTTAATGCTGGATTTATTCTATATCCTTATGGACAGAGGTTAGATATAGTTTGTGATAATGGTTATCTACTTGATAAACAGGCCTCACTATTTGTTGTACTTATGCTTTTAGATATGGAAGCTAAAAAAATAGGTATTAAAAAGAGAGTATTTTTACCTACATGGGCATCAGATATCGTAAAGTTTGAAAATGTAGAGATAGAGAGAGGGCAGTATTCAAATTTTAAAGATAAAGATTTAAGAAAATATGATTTAGTTGCAACTGGTGAAGGAAACTTTACATTTACAGATTTTGCAACACATAGAGACTCTATGTATGCAACTTTAAAAATATTAGAAATGATGTTAACCCATAATGTAAAGCTCTCTACTATTATTAGTTCTCTACCAAAATTTTACTATAAAACTACACAAATAGGATGTACTCAAGCATTAAAAGGTAAAATGATGCGTATGTTTTTAAATGATGCAAAAGGTAAAAAATCATCAACAATAGATGGAGTTAAAATTTGGCTAGATAATAACGACTGGATTTTAATGATACCAGATTTATATACTGATAATTTAAATATATATATACAAGCAGAAAATAATAGTAGAGGTGAGGGTATTTTAGAGGAGTATTCTAAAAAAATTGAGAAGTGGTCAAAGGAGTAGATATTGATAAGTAATATTAAATATATGGCAGGTGTTAAAAGTATTAAAGATGTAGATATTGCAGGTAAGAGAGTACTTATTAGAGTAGATTTTAATGTTCCTATGGACGAACATCAAAATATCTCTGATGATAGAAGAATAAGAATGGCTTTGCCCACAATTAATTACTGTATAGATAATGATGCATGTTCTATTACTCTTATTTCACACTTAGGAAGACCAAAAGGTAGATATAATAAAAAATATAGTCTAAAACCAATTCAGAAAAGATTAGAGAAACTTTTACATAGAAAAGTTGAATTTGTAGAAAATTTTGAAGAGTCGAAAGATGAGATAGCAACTTGTTCTTTAGAGAGAGTATTTTTACTTGAAAATATCCGTTTTTATGAGGGAGAAGAGAAAAATAGTGAAGAGTTATCTAAAAAGTTAGCATCAATTTGTGATGTCTATGTAAATGATGCTTTTGGAACTGCCCATAGAAAACACGCTTCAACCTATGGGATAACTAAATTTGTAAAAACAAAAGTTGCAGGTTTTTTAATGATAAAAGAGATAGAGGCATTTAGTAAAGCGTTAGAAAATCCAACTCCACCAATAGCTTTAGTTCTTGGTGGTGCTAAAATATCATCTAAAATTACTCTTCTTAGTGAGATTATACCAAAGATAGATAAGCTTATTATTGGTGGTGCTATGAGTAATACCTTTTTAGAGGCGTTAGGATATGATATGAAATCATCATTTTATGAGAAAGATTATATTAGAGTAGCTAAGCAAGTAATAGAAGATTTAAAAAAACATAAAGTCAATCTATATCTTCCATTTGATGCAGTCACTACTAACTCTATAGAAAATCCTACAGATGTAAGAGTCGTACCAATTCAAGATATTGAAGATAATTTTAGTGCTGTTGATATTGGACCTGCTACTCTTAAACTATTTTCTGAAGCTGTCCACCTATCAAATACCATTATTTGGAATGGACCTATGGGAATTTATGAGGTTAATAGGTTTTCAAGGGGAACAAATAGATTGGCTACGGCTATTGTTGATAGTTACGCCTATACAATAGTTGGTGGTGGAGATACAGCTGATGCTGTTGAGAGAGCTGGAGAGAGAGAAAATTTTAGTTATATCTCTACAGGAGGAGGAGCAAGTTTAAAAATATTAGAGGGAAAAGTTTTACCAGGATTTGAGGGACTTGATAGAAAAAATTAGTAATCAATAGAGGCATTAATCTCTTTAGCACTTATCTCTTTAGTTTTTAAATTATAATAGAGATTAGTGCCATTTATTCTATTTTGATTTATTTTTAAGATAAATCCACTATTTGTGTAGGCTATTTTATCTTTTACTCTATAGTTTAAATCATTTGTTGAGAATTGAAATTCACCTTTTCTTTTTAAAGTAACTCTATCTTTTAAGTAGATAAAATCTTTCATATATATGGCTTTTTTAGCTAATATATTATCTGTTTTATCATGTGTAATATTTATATCTATAAGATAAAAAGAGTTTTTATCTTTTGTAGCCTCTTTAGCATTTAGTTGATTTTTTATTCCATGTTCATCTATCTCTAATAGAGAGAAGTTTTTAAAAAAAAGCTCTTTTGTAGAGTTTGATTCAATTACTTTTATATTCTTAGGTTTCTCTATAAATATAAAGACTCCTACTACTATTATCGATAATATTAGAATATATTCTACCCTTAATGCCATAATTTTAGATAATCCTCTTTTAAATTTTCTAAATTAATAAGATATTCAATCATCTCTCTTACAGCTCCATCTCCCCCATTTTTAGATAATATAATTGAAGCAATCTTTTTAACATAAGATGATGAATTATTAGGTACAAATGATAATTTAGAAGCGTTTAATATATAAAAATCATTTAAATCATCTCCAATAGATGCAACTCTATCTATAGTCAAATTTAATTTATTTAATAACTCCTCTAGAACCTTTTTTTTGTTATGAACTCCTTGATATAAGTGTTTAATTCCTAACTCTTTGGCTCTTTTTTCTACTATTTTAGATTCTCTTCCTGTGATAATTGCTACACTTTTACCAAGTCTAATCCAAGATGAGATACCTAAACCATCTTTAACACAGAAAGATTTAATCTCATCTCCATTTTGAGTATATCCAATTTTCCCATCAGTCATAGTTCCATCGACATCTAAAACTATAAGCTCTATACTCATAAGACTCCCTTTGTACTAGGTACTCCAGACTTTTCATTGATACTTAATGCCCTTCTAAGTGCCACAGCTAAAGCTTTAAAAGATGCCTCTACTATATGGTGTCTATTTTTACCTCTATTTACTATTAAATGAATAGTCAATTTTGCATTAAATGCAAAGGCTCTAAAAAACTCTTCAACTAATTCAACATCAAATGAACCGATTTTACCATCTATTGGCATATCAAATATTAAAAATGGTCGATTAGATATATCCAAATCACAACTTACAGATGCTTCATCCATTACAACCGTAGCATTTCCATATCTCTCAATATTTTCTATAGGATATACAGCCTTTGCAAAGGCTTGACCAAGTACAATCCCTATATCTTCAACAGAGTGATGATCATCAATATAAGTATCACCTTTACATAAAATATCTAAATTAATATGAGAATGTTTACTAAAAGCTTCTAACATATGGTTAAAAAAACCTATACCTGTATCTATATTATAATCTCCTAAATCTCTAAGTTTAAGTTTAACAGTTATCTCTGTCTCTTTTGTATTTCGATATACTTCTACCATACCATTTCCTAATTAAAAAAAATATGTATAAAATACACTTTTATCACTGATAGAGAGTTTATTTTAAAATTAAATTTATATTAAATATATGATATAATCATAAGCATATAATATAAAATAAGGTTATTTTTTGAAAAAGTCTGCATTTACACTTATTGAAGTTGTTTTTGTTATTATTGTTTTAGCTATTTTAGCATCTGTTGCTATGGATAGCACTACTAGAGATTTAAAACAGGAGGCGAGTGAGACTATCTTGTCTCATATTAGATTAGCACAACAATTAGCACTTAATGATAATAAACATAGAAGTGATAATAATCCTATGTGGCAGAGAGCATATTGGCAGTTTGCTATTAGAAAGTGTAGTGATAATATTGCCTATAGAGTTGGTTCTGATATAAGTTTAGGAGGAGGGATTAATGGTATTTCTAAAGAGGAAGCAGCCATTAATCCTATAGATGGTAAATATATTTTTTCTAATGATTGTTTAAATCTTGCAAATGATGAGACACCCTCTGTACTTTTAACAAAAAGATTTGGTATTAAAGATAGTGGAGTTATAGTCTCAGGTGGTTGTGATAGAAGAGAGATACTTTTTGATTATCTAGGTCGTCCACACTATAGAAATACAACATATAATACTCCAGATTTTTCAAATATAATGAAGCAAGATTGTAATATGACATTTATATTAGATAAAATAGACCAAGATAATAATGGAGTAGATGATAATTTTACAATTACAATAGAGGCAGAGACTGGACATGCTTTTATTGTAGGAGAGCCGAATTTATAAGAAAACATATTTATTAATTATATGTAAGTTAATAGATAAAAATATAAAAAAAAGATTTTTTTTTCAAAAAATCCTTGACATAAAAGAAAAATTTGTCTATAATACGCCTCCACAAACCAATTAGAGTTTGTAGAGATAAAAAATGGTCTTTAACAACTAAATATAAGTAAATAGAAAATCAAG
>JALWDJ010000041.1 GCA_027014605.1 Campylobacteraceae bacterium | reverse complement strand
TAAAACCTCATTTAACTCTTTATTGTAAGGTTTATACCACTTCTCTATTAACTTATCTCCCTCTTTATCAGCAGGGATAAGATTAGATGCTACAGGCATAAGTTTAAAGCTATAATCTTTTACTTTACCCTTTTGGATATCTATATCTAATCTTCCTACATATTTACCATGACTTCCTGCAATTAAAATTACTATATTGTTTATGACAATTGGCTCTGGACTTGGGTCATGCGTATGTCCACTTAATATAAAATCAACCCCCTTAACCTTTTTTGCTAACTCTTGGTCAACACTAAATCCATCATGGCTAAGTACAACTACACAATCAACCTTTTTTTTGCCTCTAAGCTCATTTACATACTCTTGCAGAGTCTCATGACGCAATCCAAAACTCCACCCCTCTGTAAATCTTTTTGGATTTGCTGTTGATGTAAATGGGAAAGATTGTCCAATAATTCCAATTTTTGCTCCACCTACCTCTTTTATTGTATATGGGGGAAAAACTACCTCTTCAAAATTATCAGAGAATGGGTCATTATCTATGACATTTTGAGAGATAAATTCACCTTTAAACTTCTTAATAAGCTCCATAACTCTCTCTTTACCATAGGTAAACTCCCAATGTCCAACCATAACATCAACACCTAGATAGTTTTGAGCATCAACAATAGCCTCACCCTTACTCTTAAGTGCAACTGCTGTACCTTGCCATGTATCTCCACTATCTAAAAGGAGAACATTTTTCTCTCCTCGCTCCTTTCTCACATAATCAACTAATGGCTTTATGTGAGATATACCTCCCATTTTACCAAACTTTTTAGCAAGTTCAGAAAAATCATTATATGTATCAAAATACTGCTCTAGTGTGCCTGATTTTACATTATAAAACTTCTGAAATGAGTCCCCACATATAAACCCAGGAGTTCCAACTAAATTCTTTGCAGAGATTAGAGTTGATGGCTCTCTCCAATATAGAGGTTTAATGTGAGCATGAAGGTCACAAATATGAAGTAGAGAGACTTTTCCTTTTGCCTCAAAATCTACTATATTTGAAAAGGATAGATTTTTAATCTTCTCTTTTCCTGCTTCTCCTGCAAATAGATTAGCACCTGTTGCACTTAAAAGTCCTAAAGCTCCTGCAATTTGTAAAAAATCTCTTCTACTAATATTCATCTTAACCCCTATTATCTTTTTAGCCCCGGAATAGCTATCTTTTTCTTCTCTTTTTGTGCTAACGATGTAACATAAACTTCAAGCCCTACCATCTCTTTTGAACCAATTGGAAGCACTTTTAATAGTGCATTTTTCATACACCCTTGAAATCTTCTCTGAAGTGTTCTAAGAGATGATTTTGTCATTCTATATGCTGGCCAAGTTGCACCTGCTCCAACTTTTCCTAAATCTGGTAGTGGTTGAGTTCTTAAAACCTGTCCTACAATATCGCTACTATGACAACTATTACAAGATAAACCTCTGCCACCTCTTGGTGTCATAAATACCTTTTTACCTAAAGCATAAGATGCTTTAATATGTTTATTCGCTTTAATATTGATATTTGGAACTTCATCATTTGCTAGAGATTTTACATAGGCTAACATGGCAAACATCTTATCGCTCTTTAGCTTATATTTTTTCTTTTTCTGCTCTACCTGCATAGCTTGTAGTACTTGGTCAAGTCCAACTACATTTTTTAACTTCTTAACATATCTTGGAAATCCAGCTATATATTTTGGTAAATTTTTCTCTTTAACTCCTAAAAATTTAGCTAAAGCTTTCTCATCTCCCAACTCCTCAAATAGCTCTCCACCCTCTTCAACAAATATATCAGCAGGGTTATTCTCTAACATCTCTTTATACATAGCTCTATCAGCATCACTCATAGCAAACTGCTCTCCAGCAGTTGCCATGGTTGCCAAAAGGGCAAATGAAAATAGTACTCTTTTCATATATTA
The DNA here is from genome assembly GCA_027014605.1 of Campylobacteraceae bacterium. Taxonomy (GTDB): domain Bacteria; phylum Campylobacterota; class Campylobacteria; order Campylobacterales; family Sulfurovaceae; genus UBA1140. Next base: position 9,853 of record JALWDJ010000041.1, on the reverse strand, counting down.
TCCTTTTGGTTTAACTTTTTTACTCTTAGAGTTCTTCTCACCCATATTATCTGTATAATCTACTGTTATTTTACCTTTTCCTGTCACTTTATAATTTACAGAAAAATATGGATTTGTAGATACTGACTCCCAAACAGTCATCTTTGTAAATGGTTTACCATCAAATGAGAATGTGATACTATCAATATAGTGAGCAGGTTTGATTTTACCTGTCTTTTTATCTTTTTTCATACCTGTATCCATTGGGTGGATAACTATAAAGTCAACTTTTACAATATCTCCAACTTTATACTTTTTAGGTTTAATCTTTATCATTGATTTTCTTTTTTCTGCCATTTTTATATCCCTTTCTTATTTTTTATTTTATCTTTTAAACTCTATTAATTATCAACCACACCCACCAATAGTTACTTTTACATTACTACTAGCCTTTATAAAAGTACCATCACTAAGTGCAACAACTGCTACTACATCTTGAGTCTTACTAAGTTTAATTCTTGTAGAGAAATACCCTCTTCCATTAGCAGGAGTCAACATCACATCAGCACATCTTGCATTCCCATTTGCTGTATTTAATATATGAATTGCTTTTACATAGTTTTTCTCTTCCATTGGGTGGTCAACTTCAACCTTAATAGGAACAACTGCACCATTTTCAGCTATCTCTGGAGCTGTAAACTTAATCTTTTTACTCTCTTTAACCTCTTTACCACCTGTTATAGCTTTGAGGGCATCTTCAAAGCTCATATCATTTGCACCCTTTTTCTTAGCTTTATCTTCTGCTAAAACTCTATCTGGTGTAGTAACCATTGCCACAGCTGATACTGCAAACATACCTTGTATAAATTCTCTTCTTTTCATAAATAGTTCTCCTTTAGATTATTTTTTCTTACTCTTATCTGATATAACATATGCAGTTAGGTCACAAATTTCTGATTTATTAAATAGTTTTGTAGTTAGATTAATTGTCATGTGAGTTTTAGGGTTATCAACTCTTGGGTCTGCAATCTTCTGATATACAAACTCGGCATCTCTAGCTTTTGTATCTATAAATAGTTTTTTATAGTTTGTTAAATCTGGCCCAATATTTCCTGCACCCTTAGCTCCCTCTATATTGTGACAGGCAACACAGTTTCCAAACTGTTTAGGCTTTTTTTTACCATTTTTAGTAATAAACTTAACAAGCCCTTTAGGTGGTTTAGCTTTTGCTTTTTTCCCATTTAGATTGTGAAAAATATATTTCCCTCTAGCAATAGCTTCTAAATTATCAAGCTTACAACTCTTTGCCATCTTAAATTTTTTAGGTTTGGCTAGTTTATCTTTTTTTAGTATCTTAGTTGCATCAGGCATATCATAGGCTTTACTTAAATCTGTAGCATAGAGTGTTACAGAAGCAGTTAGAGCAACTACTGAGAATTGAGTAAATCGTATAATACTCATCTTCATTCAAACTCCTTTTTTATATTTCTAAAATAATTATAACAAAAAAATATAAAAAAATCCTAAAAAACTATATTTATCTATAAGATAATATTATTTTTATTTAAAAGTATAACAAAATTATTATACTATTGTGTTAAAATACGAATTGTAAGAAATGGTGTAAGTGCATTTGATATAAGTTGAAATATTGGATTAATCTCTCCAACTTTATTATTAAACATAGCCATATCTTTTGGTAAAACATATACAATATCATTTGGTCTAATCATCTGATTTGCATTTCTAATTGAGTCTGTATCTGTTAAACTTATTACTTTAGTCTGAACACTATTTCCATAGTTTCTAAGTATCATAATAGCATTTCTATTTGCTTTATCTGTTAAATCTCCTGCAATAGATAGGAGTTGAAGTAAAGGAATTTGCTCATTTCTAAGCTCAATTGGACCTGCTTGTCTAACCTCTCCTAATACAAATGCTCTCTTATTTAAAACCTCTAATTGAATACTAGGATGCTTTAAATACTCTCTAAATAGAGTCTCTAACTTCTTTTGTGCTTCTGGTTGAGTTAAACCTGCTACTTTTACTCTATTAATAAGAGGTAGATTGATATATCCATCTGAAGATACTAAAATTCCTTGTCCTAAACTACCATTTTGTCCCATTTGTCCTGTTGCACTCGTACTAAGTTCTGGGTGTTTATATGTTATAATGGATAATCTATCATGGGGTTGAATTTTATACTCAAACTTAGCTGGGTCTATCCTTGTCTCTATTGTTCTATTTAAATTTTGAGGTTTTGTCCCCTCTTGTATAGATGGTGTCCTATTAAACATTACATATTCATCTCTAAGACTACAACCACTAAGAGCTATTATCATAATTGTATATATTACTATCTTCATATCTTTTCCTAATAATAAAATTGATGTTGAAAATCTATTTTATCATAAAAAAGATATAAATTACATATTTTTTAATAATTTTTAATTGAATATGTAAGTTAAACTTAATATTATTTTAAATATAATATTTAAAATAAAAAATTAATTTTAAAACAGAGAAATTATTATGATTAAAAAATTATATACTATATCAATACTATTTATTTTAATTCCAATATATCTATACTCATCAACAAGAGTAGATATAAAAATTATTGAGACATCAGAAGATATTAGATATCTTAGTCAAAAAATTTCTAAAGAGTATCTATATCTCTATAAAAATCCTAAAAAGATAGATATAAAAGAACAATTAAATAGAGATATTAAAAGTTTGGAACAATCTATAAAAGAGATAGATAATATTAGTAGTAGTAGAGATAGTGATAATATATTAAATTTTTTTAGACAAAATATAAAAAATATCAAAAAATTAACTAATGGAAAAGTAGATAGAAAAAAGGCAATCAATATATTAAACTATAGTGAAAGTTTTTTAGAGGGTTCAAATAGCATTGAAGCTAAACATAAATATAAATTTTCTATTGAAGAAGATATATTAATGTCACTTAAAGATATTGAGTACCTTTTACAGAAAATATCTAAATATTATATAGCATATACACTAAATATCAATAAAAAAGATAGTCTAAATAGTATAAAAAGTGCTATCTTTACAATTGATAATATATTAAATAGAATAAATAACTATAGTTATCCTAAAAAACTCTTTAATACAATAAGAGAAGCTAATAGTATATGGATTAAACATAAAGAGCTATTTTATAAATTACCACAATTAAAAATTCCAAATCTTATTTTTATCTCTACTATAGCTTTGGAAAATAATATAAAAAAAATAGCTTCATATTATGGACAAAATCACTAAAAAGGATTGATAATGAAATTTAACAATAGAAATAGAATACTCTTTTTTATATCTCTTATGTTAATAGTTATTTCTATAATTATTACAATATTTTACTATGTAACTATCTCATATAGCAGATACATAAAAAATGAAAAGAGCATACAGAGAGTTGAATTTATATATAAATTGAATTATCTTATAGATAATATGGAAAAAGAGAAGTTATATAGTGCATTATATTTAGCCAAAAATGATAAAAATAATTTAGATAAAATAATAAAATATAGAGATATAGTTAATCTAAATATAGAAAATATTATCTCTTTTTTAAATCAAAATAGTAGCATCTCTAAATATAAACATAAAATAAAAGATATTTTTAAATATCTAAATGATACTAGAGCAAAAGTAGATAGATTAAATACTCAGCAATATAGAGAGATACTTTTTGAAAACTATTTTAATAGAATAACTAAACCTCTTATTCAATTAATAGAAATATTAAGTAAAAATAACTCTACAGAAAATAGTAATAGATTATATTACTTTATAGAACTTAATAGATTAAAAGAAAATTTAAATAGGGAAAAGATATTTATCTCATATATATTAAATAAAAATATAAAAATGAATAATAGAGATTTACTTATATGGGATAGATTATTAAATAAAGATAGAGTTCCAAATTTCTATACTAAATTAAATAGTGTTATATTAATAGATAAACTTAATAAGATAATTAATATAGAAAATTTCTCAAATACAATAGATAATTTAAGAGCTAAAATATTTATGGACTCAATAGGAGGAAGATATAAAATATCTATTAATGAGTGGTTAAAAAGCGTTACAGATAGAGTCAATAGAGTTAAATCAGCAGAGAAACTTCTATTAAATAGAGTTACAAATCAGATAAAAGATAATCTCTATAGTTCAAAAGATAATACAATTAAATTGATATTTATCGCTATAGTTATGCTAATCTTACTATTTACACTTATATATCTATTTAAAAATAGCATTAAAAATAATCGACTATTAATGAATACTCTAAAAGATATAGAGATAGATTTAGATGAAGAACAAAAAAGAGAGATTAGAAGAGTCCTTGAAAAGAATGATACTATTGAGATATATAACTTTTTAGCCAATGCAATCAAAGAGCCAAGCCGTGCAAAGGATTACTTCCTTGCAAATATGAGTCATGAGATTAGAACTCCCCTAAATGGTATTATAGGATTTACAAATATATTAAAAGAGACAGAATTAAAAGATGACCAGAGAGAGTTTTTAAAAATTATAGAGGAGAGTTCAAATAATCTTATTAATATTGTAAATGATATATTGGATTTTTCCAAGGTATCATCAGGAAAAGTTGAATTTGAACATATACCTTTTAATCCTATGGAGAAATTCGAAGCAACTGTTAACTCATATTCAGCTAAAGCCTCACAAAAAAATATAAATCTTGAACTATTTATTGACCCATATCTTCCTGTAGAGGTTATTGGTGATTCTACTAAAATATCACAAGTTATTATTAATCTATTAAGTAATGCTATTAAATTTACAGAAAAGGGTGGAAATATCTCTATAGAAATAGAGAAAATTTCAGAAATAGACAATGTAGTTAGTATTAAATTTTCTGTTAAAGATAATGGTATTGGAATACCTACTAAACAGCAGAGTAAAATATTTGATGCATTTTCACAAGCAGATGCAAGTACTAGTAGAAGATTTGGAGGTACAGGATTAGGACTTAGTATATCTAGTAAATTTGTATCACTCATGGGTGGTAAATTAGATGTTTATAGTAAAGAGAATAGTGGAGCTACATTCTTTTTTACTTTAAATATGCCAAAACCAAAGGGAATAAAAGAGAGAGAAAAACCAAATTTTAAACATTTAAAAGTTATATATATTGTATTAGATGATAATAGAGTCGATACAAATTTAAAAAGATATTTAGAGTATATGAACATAGAATTAAAAGGATATAACTATAAAAATATATTAAAAAATAGAATAGATGCAGATATCCTATTTATAGACCATCAATATATTAAAGATGAGAAGATAATAGAGGCTATTAGTAAAATAGATATAAAAAGTATTCTCTTAACTACAGCAGAGATAGAGAGTTGTAACTGTAATATTAAAGATAATTTTATAAAAGTCATATATAAACCTATTAACTATAGTAAAACATTAAGAGCAATAGAATTGGCAAATAGTACTAATAACACCCCTCTACTAAAAGAGAGAATTAGTAGAGTAAATGATAAAGAGATAAATAGAGCCTTCAAAAATATAAATGCACTTGTTGTAGAAGATAATATCATTAATCAAAAGTTGATTAAAAAGATTTTAAATAATTTTGGTATTAAAGTAACTATTGCATCAAATGGGCTAGAGGCTCTAAATCTATATAAAAAGAACTCTTATAATATAATATTTATGGATATACAGATGCCAATTATGTGTGGAGTAGAAGCTACAAAAAATATTTTAGAGTATGAAAAGAAGAATAATCAAAAACATACACCAATAGTTGCATTAACTGCAAATGTTATTACAGGAGATAGAGAGAGATATTTAGCTAGTGGTATGGATAAATATCTAAAAAAACCTATAGATATTAATGAGCTTACAGCTATATTAGAGGAGTATTTTCCAATCGTTAAAATTAGAAACTCTATCCCCTTAGATAATAGAAATATCAATAATAAAAAAATAGCATCAAAGATTATATTATATAAAGAGACAGAATTAAATGCAAAAATATATGGTGCAGTTTTAAAAAATCTTGGTTATATAGTTGATGTATATAGCTCTAAAGATGAATTTTTAAAAAATATAGATAGTAGTTATAAATTTGCACTATTTGATTTAGCCCCTTTTAGAAAATTAGATAGTGATGATTTTATCATAAATCTTATAAAAGATAATCAAATAATACCTATAGCTTTTGTTGATGATAATGATATTAAATCATCTTGTGAAACTTTAAAAGAGAGTGGAAATATTAATGAAATTTATAAAAAACTAAAAAAATGTGGTTAATTTTAATTATAAAAAATAACTAATAATTATATAATAAACCACTATTAGTTCTTTTATATTAACTACTATTTTTTAGTGCTAAAGCCCATAAAATAATGCTTTCAAAAGAGTTTTTTTTATATATATTTCACGATTAAAACACATTTTAATAATATACTTTGAACATGAAAGAGATAATTTTTTCCTTTTTTTATTATTTTTCTTTCATAAATTTTAATTTAAAATAGCTTTTACTTAATATTATTATCTATGCCCAAAACCGATTAGGTACGGTAAAAGCTATCTTAAACTACTCTTCTTCTATTTAATAAAAAATTATGATACAATAAATTAATTATAGTTTTAGGAGTATATATTATGTATCATATCAGGTTGATTTTACTCTTTTTATTTCTTACCGGTTGTGCAGAAGAGAATAAGATTAATATAGGGGATATTATCTTAAATCAGACAACTATAGATAAAAATTCTATGTTAGCATTAGAAGATAGATATATGTCATTTACACAAGAGTATTATGATAATAAACAATATCCTGTAAAAGAGTATTGCGATGAAAAAAGAGCTTTACTTACAGATGATAAATTTTCAACAGAGATATATATAAAAATAAAAAACGATAGAACAAAACAGAGTCGTGTTGGTAAATATCCTATATGGTTTCTTTTAAATAATGATGCTAAAGATATTCAATGTGTAAGAAAGAGTGCAAACTTTATTAATGAAGAGCCTTTTATTGTAAATAATAGTGATAAATTAAGCCTAAAAATACTTCAAAAAAATCAAGATGAAAAGAGAGTTCCTATCAGAGAATTAGGAGTTCTAATTGATTTTATCGGTTTAGTTGTTCCAAGAACTGCTAATTTTCTATTAAAAAGTAATAATTTAATAAAAGACCCTATTACTAAAAATTACTTAGATACTATAGAGAGTGCATTTAAAAATGGTGACCTTGATGGTACTAAAAGTCGTGACTTTACAACTAATACTAAATCAATTAAGATAAAACTTATTGTCCCACAAAAAGATTTAAAAAAGAGAGATTTAGGATATATTATTTTAAAGCCAAAGTATAGAACAACTCTATCTACAGTTGATATGATAAGAGGTATTCCAAATTTTAGATATATATTTACAGCTAATGACCCAAGAGTAGAAGATATTACAAACTATAGACTAAAATCAACTAATATGACAATAAAACAGGAGATTAACAACTTTAAACATCTAGCAGATGAATATATAATAGATGCTCTAAATAGATTAAATATCCACCTACTAAACCGTTTCACAAGTTATGATAGAGGATTAATTTTAGTATTAGCTCTAAGAGAAACATCACTATATAATAGATTTGCACAAGCATTAAGAACAAATGATATTAAAAATGTATCAAGATATTTAAAAATATTAGATAGTAAAGATAATCCTCTTAATGATTTAAGCAAAGTTTTAAACTTAACAGGCATAGAGTATTATAGATTAATGTATAACGCAAATAAATTAATAAAAGATACTCAAATAGCCAATGAGGAGAGGATTAAAGAACAGGAGAGGGTAAAACAAGAAGAGATAAAAAGAGAGATAGAACTTCAAGGTATAGAAAATTTTTTAATACCTGTTAATAGATGGAGCTATATCCCTAGAATGTTCTCTAAAGATGCTAAAATAGTAGATACAAAAGGAGATACCTATACTATAGCAGACTTACAAAGACTATATAATAGACAAAATAGTGTTGCATATTATGGCTGTTATACAAATCTACAAAATAAAATTCATGGAATTACTATTCAAGACTATTTAATCCACCCAAATTATACAGATGGCATTAAATATAACTATATGGCTATATCAATGGATAAAAACAGAACAATTAGCACTTTTTTTTATGGATTTAAAAAATCTAAAGATTTTAATAATATTAAAATTAATCATATTTTAATAGATAAAGATGGATATTTTATTATGAAAAATAGACTAAAAGAAGTTCTAAATAGAAGAGATGTAAAGATGTGTCGTAAAGAGATATTGTCTAATATTTAAGATTTATTATCAATTTGATATAATCCAATCTAAAATAACAAGAGGAATATATATGTTTGATACATTAACTAGTAGCTTTAAAGGTGCAATAGATAAAATCCGTTTTTATGATGATGCAAAAGCACTTAAAAAAGCTCTTGCTGAACTAAAAAAATCACTACTAAAAGCAGATGTTCACCATAGAGTGGTAAAAGAACTTTTAACAGTTGTAGAGAAGGAGACAAAAGAGAAAGGAATTGGAAAAGAGAATTTTTTACGCTCTCTACAAAAAAATGTAGAGAAAATCTTAACAGCAAAAGGAAATCAAGGATTTGTATTTGCTTCAAAACCACCAACTGTTGTACTTATGATAGGTCTTCAAGGTTCAGGAAAAACAACAACAACAGGTAAAATAGCATATTTTTTAAAAGAACAGAAGAAGAAAAAAGTTATGGTTGTAGCAGGAGACCTTCAGAGGTTAGCAGCAGTTGAACAGTTAAGACAGATAACAGAGCAGATTGGCGTAACTCTTATAGCTAATGAGAACTTAACTCCTCAAAAGATTGTAAAAGAGGCACTAAAAAAGGCAGAAAAAGAGCTTTATGATGTAGTATTAATCGACACAGCAGGACGACTTGCTATTGATGATGAGTTAATGAATGAATTAGCTGACATAAAAAAAATAGCTAATCCAGATGAGCTATTTTATGTAGCAGATGCAATGACAGGAATGGATGCTGTAAGGACTGCCCAAACATTTAAAGATAAAATAGGTATTACAGGTGTTATCTTAACTAAATATGATGGTGATTCTAAAGGTGGTATAGCCTTAGGAATTGCTCATCAAGTAGGAGTTCCTCTTCGTTTTATAGGTGCTGGTGAGAAAATGCAAGACCTTGAACCTTTTATTCCAGATAGAATTACATCAAGACTGATGGGAGAGGGTGACCTTGAGTCTTTAGCTGAAAAGACAGCAAATATCATAGATGAAAAGAAAGCTAAACAGTTAACTTCAAAAATAAAAAAAGGTAAATTTAACTTCAATGACTTTTTAGAGCAGATGGAGTCTATGAAAAAACTTGGTAGTATGAAATCTATTCTTAGTATGATACCTGGAATGAGTGGAATGGCAAAACAGATTGGAGATATGGATTTAGAAAATTCTTCAGAGATAAAGATGATAAAAGCTATGATAAACTCAATGACAAAAAAGGAGAGAGAAAATCCTGAACTATTAAACAACACAAGAAAACGAAGATTAGCAAAGGGTGCAGGATTATCTCAAATGCAGGTAAATAGAGTCTTAAAACAGTTTAAAAATGCTGGTAAAATGGCAAAACAGCTATCTAAAAAGGGAGGAATGAAACAGATGCAAGAGATAATAAGAGTCACCAAAACTAGCACAAAACAGACAATCCACTAGCTGTAACTATAATTAATTATAAAAAAAAATTATAGTTAGGCAACCCTGTAATAGTTTTCAAGAATATATTTTATAGATTCCTTTTTT
>JALWDJ010000040.1 GCA_027014605.1 Campylobacteraceae bacterium | reverse complement strand
AAAGATGGTAGATTTAACTATGTTTTTATGGGAAAACATATTACAATAGATATGACTATAGATGAGCTATTTAAAAGATATGAATATATAAAACCAGATAGTAAAGCAAAGCAAAATTTTAAAGATAGGTTTTTAGATTTAGTCAACTCAAAGAGATGTTAAAATCTATATCCTATTTTTTGAGCCTATTAAAGAGTATATTGCGTAAACCCATAGAGCTATTATAGGGGATATTATTGCTATTTCAGGTAGGATTACACCATTTAATCCCATACGATAACTAGCAAATAATAATCCCCATATAAATAGTGTTCCACCAAGTGCTTTAGTAGTAATATTTACAATATTTATATATCTTGCATGGAATGGAAATCTAAATAGGAGTATCATTAAAAGAGCAATAGAGAATAGTGGTATAATAGTTCTATTATATACCTCTGCTCTAACTTTATATGTCTTTACACCTTGAGTAGATAGGAGTTTTTTAGCAATTAGACTCTCATATAGAGTTAGTTTTTTATTCTCATAGATAGAGTTTAGTATCTTAGGATTATACTCTTTTAGAGTCTCTATCATATCTAACTTTTCTATTTTTAGTCTATTATCTATAATCTTTTTAACTAATATATCTGTGGCTATCCAGTGGGAGTTAATATATTTTGCCTCTTTTGCCTCTTGAACCTCTACTACCTTATCACCATTTAATATAAAGATAGTTAACCCCTCTATCCTTTTATCTTCAGGGATAAGTCTTTTTATGTATACAAAGCTACTATTATATTTAAAAAATAACTCATTTGTATTTTGATTTTTATATTGATGTTTTTTAATACTATTTGCTATATCTGAAGCCTTTGCAAAATCTGTAAAGTTAAGTCCTACAAATATAAAATATGTGAGGATTGATAGAGTAAAAAATGGTCTAAATAGCTCACCTCTTGATACACCTAAAGCGTATAAAGCACCAAGAGTATTATTTTTAATAAAAGATATTTTAGTCCATATTCCACCAAATATAATAGCTAAAGGGTATAGAAGATTTAGTGACTCCTCCCATCTATTAAAAATATATAGTACTTTAATATTAAAAGATGATAATCTTGAACCACCTATTAGAAAATCTAAACCTGTAAATAGAAAAGAGAGAGCAAGGAGGATAATAAGCATATTTTTGGTATAGTGCTTAAAAACATACCAAAACAATATCAACCCTTAAATGATTTTAGAGAATATTTTGATTTTATCTCATTTAGACTCTTAAATTGAAGTTCATCTATCGCTTTGGTAGTATGAGCTATCCATTTATCTATAATAGACTCTTCACTACTGCTAAAATCTCCTAAAACAAAACTAATAACTTCAGATTTCCTCTCTGGTTTTCCAATACCCATTCTAACTCTAATATAATCTTTACCTATAGTAGAGTCGATAGATTTTAATCCATTATGTCCACCATTACCACCACCCTTTTTAAATCGAAGTGCAGAAAATGGTAAATCTATATCATCATGAATAACTATAATATCCTCTATATCTATCTTATAGAAATTTTTTACAGCAATCACACTCTTACCTGATAAGTTCATATAGGTTAATGGTTTTAGAAAAAGGGTCTGTTTTGATTTATAGAGTTCTCCATAAAAGGAGTTTTTGGAGATATTTATGGCATTAGAGTCATTGACTAATCTATCAATAACTCTAAAACCTATATTGTGTCTTGTATTTTCATATTTTGATGTGGGGTTTCCTAACCCTACTATGAGTTTCATAATAGACTATTTTGCTTTAATTACACCACAAATAGCTACATTCTCTCTATCCATAAGACGACAATTTTTAGGAGCTTCTATATCTCTTACTAAAATAGCATCATCTCTATCGAGTGGAGTAACATCTAATACAAACTCTTTAGGCATATTTTCAATAGTACCTCTAACTTTTATTCTCTTTTTAGATTGAACTAATACACCCTTATTTTTAAGACCTTTTGGAGTACCTGTTGTTCTAACTGGAATAAGAAAGTTTGTAACCTGATTTGGAACTGCAACTCTTAAGTCAACATGAAGAACATCTCCATGCACTGGGTGTAGTTGATACTCTTGGATAACTACTTTCAACTCTTTATCGCCTACTTTTATATCTAAGGTTAAATTCTCTTTTCTTCTTACAGATTTCATAAAATCACCTCTCTTAAAAGCAGCCTGAATATTCTCTACACCATTTGCATAGATGTTAGCTGTTAGATAACCATCTCTTCTTAGTCTTCTTGCAGAAGCTGAGCCGATACTCTCTCTAATAATACCTTCTAACATTTATTATGTCCTTATTTTAAAATTGGACGCAATTATAGCTAAATATTTATGCTAAAAATATTAATTATTATATAGAAGAAAAATTTTTACAAAGATTTTCAATAATATTTTGATATTCATTATCTGTAATAGTTCCAATTTTCTCTTTAATTCTAACTTTTGATAGCGTTCTTATTTGATTTATCAGTAAATCTGAATTGTATTTAAGATTATCTCTCTTTGTAATTCTTATTCTATACGGTTCCATATCATCAATTAAATCAGTTGATAATGGCATAAGTATTACAGTATCAAGTATTTTATTCTCATCATCATTTGATATGATAATAGCAGGTCTAATTTTACCAACTTCATGCCCCTTTTTTGGATTGAGATTTACTGTAACTATATCACCTCTTTTAAAGTCCATCATCAACTCCAAGTTCTGCAAACTCTAAATCTTGATGTGCTTTTAGTCTTTTGAGTTTTTCTATTTTTTTCTCTCTCTCAATCTGTTTTATAATTGGAGTTATTAATCTATCATATTTTGATGATATAAAGTAACCTAAAGTTATACGAGACCTCTTATCAATAATTTTTCCCATATCCATTTGCTTTATTAAAGATGGTTTCGTCTGTATATCTGTAATTCCGTAACTTAACATTTTATATCCTTGTAGTTTAATCTATAAGAATAATAACATATATTTTCTATTATAAGTTTAATAACTATTTTTTTAATCCCCCTCTAAAACCTCTCTAATATTTGCTAATGAGATATAGTTGATGGTTCTTCCCTCTTTAAATGAGGCTAATATTTTATATTTTACTAAATCTTTTAGATATTTTCTTGCTGTATTGCTTGATATATCATAATCTTTTACAATCTCTTTAGTTGTAAAGACTCTACCGGGGTTTTTCATCGCTTTTTTAACAATATCTTTTTGAATAAAATTTAATCTATCTCCAATTTTAGAGTTTTCAAGTAGTATCAATACCTCTTTAATCTCTCTACTCTTCTCATTTAGGTAGTTAAATAGCTCGTCCATTGCTCTAAGGATTATATCTACTTGATAATATATAAAATAGGTTAAATCATTTTCATCTATCTCTGTATATAGATATGACATTCCATACTGTACAGGAGCTTCTTTTAATAGTTTAGAGATAGATAGATACTCAAAAAAGTTAAATCCATTCTTTAGCATAAACCAATAAAATATTGCTCTAGCTGTTCTTCCATTTCCATCTGCAAATGGGTGTTCATAGGCTATCATAAAGTGTAAAATAATAGCTTTTACTATTGGGTCAATAAAACTCTGTCCATCATCTCCAGAGTGGTTATTATTTGCAAAGTTACAAATTTTCTCCAATCTCTCCTCTATATCTCTACATGGTGGTGGTTGATGTAAAATCTCTCCATCAGAACCTGCAATGACTATTTCATTATCCTTTCTAAACTCACCTGCAATAACTCCATTTTGAGAAGTTCCAGAGGTAGCTATGTAGTGAAAATGTTTTATCATATCTATGCTAAGTGGAGCATCTTTTAGAGATTTTACCTCATTCATTAACATATAATTATTTAAAATCATCTGCTCATCTTCACTTCTTGGCTCTCTCTCCTCCACCAACATCTTTTTAGCTACTCTTCTTGTTGTTAATGCACCCTCTAATTGGGCTGAACTAATAGCCTCTTCCATAACTAGTGAGGAGATGAGGTATCTCTTCTGTATAGAGTTAGTGGGAGTCCCCTCTCCTGATAGTTTAGCAATTTTATATAGTTTTGCTTGAAGAGAATCAGGGATACAGAAGTGAAACTCATTATTATTTACATCACAAAGCTCTATCGGTTTTCTTTTTGTAAATCTAACCCATTTTGTAATAAGCCACGCCTTTTGAGCATTATGTTCTCTTGGAACTCTCCATTTAAACTCATTCCAATACAGATAACGCCCCTTTTTATCTGTCTCTGAAAAGTAGTCACTAAGATAACTCTCTTTTTGGAGGTCACTCATCAATGTTGCTAAATCATTAATATCAAACTTAACAGGAGCTTTTTCTACTCTTGATTTAGACATATATTCCTCTTTTTATCTTATTTATTGGTTACAACTGAAAAAGATATTTTATCTATCTCTTTATGTTTTTTTATAAAACTATTTAACTCATCTAATTTTATATTTTGGATTTTCTCTAAATCTTTTAGGGTTGAGCCTAATGGTCTATCTTGATAAAACTCTTGAAATGCTCTATGTAGTCTCTGAGATAGAGTCTCATTTCTAAGTGGTTCTGAGCCTAAAAGAAACTCTTTTGCACTCTCTAACTCCTCTTTAGTTGCTCCTTTTTCTAAGAATTTAGATATAACCTCTTTTACACTCTTAACAGCCTCATCTTTAGAAGCCACTTTAGTCTGTAGATAACCCCAAAAGTATGAATATGTTCTATTGATTGCAAATCTACTATATGCAGAGTATGCTAAACCCTTTTTAACTCTAATCTCCTCCATTAACCTAGAGCCAAATCCAGAACTCCCTAAGATAAAAGATGCAACTTTAGATAGGTATCTCTCTTTAGAGTTATATGGAATATCTAAAGGAGAACCAAAATAGATATATGCCTGTTTACTCTCAACTTCAATCTCTTTTATCTGATTTTTTCCAATAGCTTTTAGAGTTGGAAGAGGTTTACTTTTACTATTTGGTAACTCTTTTAATATGCCAATAGCTAGTTTTGATGCTTCCGTGTCATTTATATCTCCACCCATAACAACTATTGCATTTCCTAAAGCTAGATGAGATGAGATATACTCTCTTATATCACTAAGATTAATATCTTTTATACTCTCAACAGTTCCAAGTGATGGTTTTGCCAATTTTGTATCTGGAAACAGCATACCTTTCATATTTAGAGCTGAAATATAGTCAAAATCACTCTCTTTTCTCTTAAGCTCTCCTAGAGTCTGTGTCTTAATCTTCTTGAGTGTCTCATCTGTATAGTTTGGCTCTTTTAATAACTCTTTTAAAAGCTCTACTCCATTATTAAATTCACTCTTTAGAGAACTTAACTCAATAACAAAAGTCTCTGCACCTGTTTGAACAGATAGATTTATGGCTCTATTTTCTAATTTTGTAGCAAATCCTACACTTCCATCTTTTTTTGTTCCCTCATTTAGCAATTTTGCTGTAAGTTTTACTAAACCATCTTTAGCATCTGCTAAAAAGCCTGAATTTTTAAATATTAACTGCATAGATATAATAGGAAGATGTCTATCCTCTTCAAATATAAATGGAATTGTAGTTTTATCTATTTTTATTGCCTCTAAATTAGCACTCATTAAAACTCCTTGTAGTATTGCTATTAAAATAAGTATCTTTTTCATTAAAATCTCTCTAAAATATTATATGCTGTATCTCTTTTTGCTGGATTTTCTCCTATATCTGAAATAAGGGAAATCATCTCATTTTGACTCATGGAGTTACTAACTCCTGCTGAAGAGACAACATTCTCCTCCATCATAGTTGAGCCCAAATCATTAGCTCCAAATAGAAGAGCTAACTGTCCAATATAGCTACCTTGTGTTACCCATGAGCTTTGAATATTTTTAAAATTATCTAAAAAGAGTCTAGCCACTGCTAAATATCTTAGATATTGATTTGGTGTTGTTTTTGTAATGGTTGGAAGTTCTCGCTTTAGTGCTGTATTATCACTCTGATATGACCACATAATAAAGGCTCGAAAACCACCTGTCTCATCTTGAAGCTCTCTAATTAAATTCCAATGTTCCACTATCTCTCTTATTGTCTCAACAGTTCCATACATCATAGTAGCAGTTGATTTAATCCCTAACTTATGTGCCTCTCTATGTACCTTTAGCCACATATCCTTATTTAACTTTTTAGGTGCAATTATATCTCTTACTCTATCACTAAGTATCTCTGCACCAGCCCCTGGGATTGAGCTTAAACCTTTTTCTTTTAATCTTCTTAAAACCTCTTGAATTGATATTTTAGAGCGTTTTGCAATATAGTCTATCTCAATTGCTGAAAATCCATGAATTGTAATATTTGGATATTTTTTATGAATATGCTCTACTAAATCCTCATACCAATCAATCTCTAACTTTGGGTGAACTCCACCCTGAAATAGTATCTGTGTTCCACCTATTGCTATAAGTTCATCAATCTTCTTATCTATCTCATCAAAAGATAAGATGTAGGCATCTTCTTTTCTTTCATCTCTATAGAATGCACAAAATTTACAATCAACCCAGCATATATTTGTATAGTTTATATTTCTATCTACTACAAATGTAGTTATCCCTTTAGGGTGTAACTCTCTTTTTTTCTTATAAGCCATTCTACCTAAGATTCTTAGGTCTGCTTTTTTGATTAACTCTATAGCCTCATCTATACTCATGCGTCTATCTATTAAGGCACTCAAATATAATCCTTTTTAGTTGGGATTATAGTATAACTACACTTTAGATAGATTAATAGGTGTAATAGTAAAAAATTAGCTAACTAATGCATCTCTTATCTGAATATATGCTATAAGAAATTCAAAAGCCATTCGTAAAAGAAGTTCCATAAATAGAAACATCATAATAAAGATAGTAAAAAATAGTATCTTATATTTTAAGCTACTATTTTTCCAAACTATCTCTTTTGTACTCTGATAACTCTTCTCTATAAAATTAAACCTCTTCATAATATATCTTGAGGAGAACCATATAAAAATTGGCATAATAATAGCAGAGATATAGTAAAAAACTATTAATGCTACTCTGCTAATAAAACTTTTAAATAGTAAAAAATCCAACATATCTAATTATAAACTACCAATCCATTTTACGAGCTGAATTTGTATTTGGTTTAATATCTAAAAGGTTACCTGTCTTTCCAACTCCTGTCCAAGTTGATGAGTTATTTTCAGTTCCCATTACAAAATAGTGATTTATCCCTTGTGGAATATTTGATTTTGTTTTACCTCCATAGTATCTTAGTTGTGGGTCTGCATATATGTCAACTCTATACTTTTGAGTTCCGTGTGGATTTGTAAATCTTGTCATAACAACTCCATTTCTACCATTTGTAAATCTAATAGGCATAGCAGGAGTAAAAACTAATATATTAGGAGTTAAACTATTTGGAATTAAATTATTAACTCCTCCATCAACTGTTGCATTAT
The DNA here is from genome assembly GCA_027014605.1 of Campylobacteraceae bacterium. Classification (GTDB taxonomy): domain Bacteria; phylum Campylobacterota; class Campylobacteria; order Campylobacterales; family Sulfurovaceae; genus UBA1140. The sequence goes on along the minus strand of JALWDJ010000040.1, from coordinate 31,522 downwards.
GGTCTATAGATAGATACCAACCATTTTCAACTCGTGGACTACTTACAATAGAGGTGTGGTTTAGTAGATTTGTATCTTGACAATATTTACTATCTACGCTACCACCACAAAATATCTCTATCTGAAGAGGTGTTCTAATGGTATCTCCATTTTTAAAATATAGTCTTGGAAATTTAACTTTATCTGGAGATACTTTAGCAAAATAGAAGTTACGAATAGTATTATTTAAATCTTCGCTCCCTTTTGGAATATATGGATTAACTTCATCTAATAGATTAGCTGTTGAGTTTGCTTCTGTTGAGTTTGTATCAATTCTTCTAAAGGTTATCTGAATAGGGTTTATTGTCTCAGCTAGATTTTTATCTACATTATATCTTATATCAAGATGAGCTTTTGCATTAGCTTTAAATCTATCTTTAGATATATTGATATTTGGTAAGAGATTAAATCTGCTATTTCTATTAATAGTTACATTAGCTTCACCATTAAATCTAGTCACTCTTGTAAAATTAATATCACTCCCTTTTGTTGTTCTAATAGATTGATTTACTCCATTATCAGATAGTGTAGTTACTCCTATATTAAATAGAGTATCTTTAGAAAAACAGCCATCTGTAAAGTTTGTAGTTATATCTCCATCTTGACTTATGGCAGTAACATCTCCTTGAATTGCAATAGCAACACTATTAAATGTAGAGTTAATCTCACTCATATAGATAAAATCACTATGTGAACTGTGTGGAAGGTTATCTATAGTAAAGTTAATATCAAATAGATATGGGAAAAATGAGATATTTATATCTGGATTTGAGACTATATTACAACCAGATATAACATTTCCATCTGATGAGGTATATGATTTATTAATATCACAATCTCCACTCTTAATATCGACCATACTCCAATTCTCATCTTTTATAGAGAGTCTATATCTTCCAACATTCTGATTTTCAAATAGATGAGTTATATTTTTTCCATTAATAAAGCTCTCATTGGAGATTTTATCACTTTTGTCTATACATTTAGATAGATTTTTATCTAAAAACTCTAAAGTTCTTGTTACTAATGAACTATTATAGTCTATTGATGGATTGGCATCTGTTCCATTATAGCTAGAGGCAGTTACAGTTAAGTTATAATCATACCCTGATGCAAATCTTAGAGGTTTAGTATTATTTGGTGAGATATTAACTCTTCTAGTTAGATTGTTATCAGATAAAATTAGATGAAAATATTCTGGTCTAATTGCAAAATTATCTCTTGCATCACTATAAGCAATTCTTCCCATTGCATTAAAACAGCTCTCTAAGTCAGTAGTACAGTTTGATTGGATAATATTTCCACTCTCATCAACTCCATAAGATACTCTAAATCTAGCACTCTTTGTAGCTGGAAGTAAATTTAAATCTGATGGTAATATAATATCAACTCTACTATTTGAGATATATCCATATCTATTATATAGAGTTCTATTGTTATCTTCATCAATAAGCTCTAATTTAATAGTGATATTACTATCCAAATCTTGTAGTTGAGACATATCTTTTTTATAAAAAACTATAGAGTAGTCAAAATCTCTACCCACAATTTGTGTAAACCAAGCATTTCTATCTTTTGAGTTGATTGTATATGAGCCACTATTAGTTCTTTCAACATTAAATATTCCTTGTAGTGGTTTAGATTTATCTCCAAAATAGATTTGATAATCCTCAACTTCTCCATCGGTCACAAAACCTGTAGGGTTCATATTAGGCTTACTAGAGACTCTAGCTCTTAAATATGTTTTTCTATTTTTTGCTAAATTGACAGGTAGAAAAATATCTATATTATGCTCTCCTGCTGTCAATTTTTCACTATATACAAGTTCATTATCTTTATTGAAATAACCATTTATATCTTTATCTATCCATATTTTTAAATAAGCCTCTTTAGATAATTTTACTTTTAGGGTTGTTGTACTATTTAATTCAAAATATTCTCCATTTATATCTTTTCCATCTGTAAATGTTAGCCCATCTTCATCATCAACTCCATCACTATCATCTCCATTAGCATCTACTGTATCAAAATAGTTAATATCATGGTCTATATTATCACCTAAAAATATACCATTTGATATATTATGTCCTGCTTTACCATAAGAGACAGGAGCATCTCCATAATCTGTAAATACTAAAGTAGCATCAAGGCAGTTAGCACCATCATTATAATCAGCTTTTTGTGATTTGGATAGAAATCTTTTTGTTCCATTTTTCAAATTAAATTCAAAAAATCCATGTCCTTTACTATCATTTGCAAAAAATCTACCACTCTTATCTGAAAATGAGGAGTCAAACTCATATTCAGTATGAGGATTACCAATAAAAGTAACTTCTCCACTATTTACATCTATCTTAGTAAGCTTTCCACCATCAGCAACTCCATATAGATATTTACCATCAGGAGAGAATGAGAAGTCTTTAATAGATACAGATTTAGTTAGATTTATCTCTTGAACATCTCTTTTGGTATCGTTATCATCTAATTTAATCTTAAACATTTTATTATAATTAACTCCAAATCCTGTAACATAGTAATATCCATTAAAACTAGCTCCTGCATAGGCTTGATTAGTTTTAAATATATCAGGTAGTCTCGTTACATCTCCTAAACTCATTACTTTACCTGTTTTACTTATTTTAAATAACTCTTTATAGTATAATCCATATATATAATTATCTTTTGTAGAGTAGGCTAGTGCATTATAGAGTTTATCTTCCCCTTTATCATCCATAACCTCAAATTTAAATGGGGATTTTGAAGTATCTATTCTATGCAACCACATTTTACCTGTTACTCTACTACCCCTTTTAATACTACTTGATAGATACATATGATTATCACAAGTAAATGGTTCTTCATTATGAATATCATCATTTAATATATAAATTCCACTACTACTTCTTCCTGTAGTAAGATTTTTAGGATTTTTTAATGCAAGTATAAATAATTCATCTGGTTCAATATTTCTATCTCCATTAATAGTTACTTTAAGTGTAGCAGATGTATGATTTTTATGGATATTTATTGTTCCATTCATACCCATATAATCACTATCTTCAGAAGAGCTACTTCCATCTTGTGCAGTTTTATCATAAGTATAATAGTCTATAGATGTATTTGATAATGCTGGTTTATCTAAAACTAATTTAATATCTATAGTATGAGTTGAGCTATTTCCCTCATAGGAGCTATAATTTGGTTTTTCTATATCTAATTTAGGATATGAGCCATCATCATTAATAATAACTCCTTTTACTTTCTGTTTTCCTTGTATCTTAAGATTATTGGTCTCATTATCTATTTTAAGATAAAAATTTTCATCATTTTCTATTTTAGTATCACTTTTTATCTTAATAGGAAGGCTAATAGATGTTACATCTTTTGGAATATTGAATGTTGTTCTACTAACCTTAATATAATCTTCATTAGCTTTAGCATCACCATCTAATGTATAATAATCAAAATGTGAGTCTTCTAGTGCTGGTTTATCTAACTGTAGAGTAAAATTTAAATCTCTTATACTACTATTTCCCTCAATAACTGAAAAATTATCTTTTGTAAAAGAGAGAGTAGGATAAGAGCCATCATCATTTACAATAGTTGCAGTTGCTTGATTAACTCTTCCATAATTTAATTTATTTAGATTTGTAAATCCAAAATAGAACGTTTCATCATCTTCTATTTTAGTATCTCCATTAATTGGAACAGAGATTTTAAAGTTTTTAGTTCCTTTTGGAATTGTCATATCTCCATGTGTATATATGTAATCATTATCTTCTACTGTAGCAGTATCATTCCAAGTCTCATAGTGAAAAGAGCTATCATTAACTGCTGGTTTATTTAAATTAAATATAAAATCTAAATTTTTAGAGGAGCTATTTCCTTCTGCTATGGAATAGTTTGAACTTGATAGTGATATAGCTGGATACTCTCCATCATCATTTAATATTAGAGCTTGAGAGTGGTCTGTTTTAATATAGCTACTTCCAGATAAGTTCATCCGTAAAAACTCATTATCCTCTATTATATTATCTCCTATAATATCTACGAATATATCTTTAATTCTATTTCCTTTCTTAAAGGTAATATCTCCACTCTTAGATATATAGTCACTTGATGAGGTTGCACTTGGTGTTGATGAGCCATCTTGTGTCTGATAATGTATAGTAAGAGGAGTATCTAATGGGTAATCTTTTTTTAAATATACCCTAAATTGCATCTTATTATGGTCTCCAATATTACCCTCTTGTGTATCATAACTATCCATATATATTTTTATAGTATCATCATTTTTAATAGTCCCCCATGCTGTATCTCTAATAATAGTTCCCTCTGAAATAGATGATATTTGTACCTTAAAGTCTTCATTACTCTCTGGAATTGTATCTCCAATTATAGTAATAGGGATATATCCATACTTTTTTCCCTTAGGAATTGTAAGAGTTCCACTGTTTTTAATATAATCTTCTCCATCTATTGCACTTCTATCTATAGTTGTATAGTCCATTTCAATATCTTTTGGAGCAATCTGATTTAATTTAACTGTGAATTTTAAATCCCAATTAATATCTTTTTCATATTCATATCTATTATATATCTTTGCTTCTAATGGAGGTCTATCATCGTCATGTATCTTTCCACGCCCTCTACCTCTTGTTACAATATATCCATTAGATGAGCTTGATATATCCATATATAGATTTTCAGCATTTTCATGTATATCATCATCAATTACTGGAACTTCAATAGTTTTTGTTGTTTCATGCCTACAAAAAATAACACTTCCACTAGTTTTTATATAGTCAACTCCACTCTTAGCACTCCCATTAACTGTGGTATAGTTTACTTTTACAGGAAAATAATGATTTTGACTTAGTTTAATTGTAAACTTTAAAGGAGTTCCACTCCCCTCATATACATCACTTGCATCACTAACTGTAATTTGAATATTTCCTCCATCTGCAAATAGATTGGAGTTAAATATAACTATTAATAAAATTATTATCTGTTTAAATATGCTATTCATACTTAACCTTTCTTTAAAATAAAAATTAATTAAAATATTATATCATTTTTTTATATGAATAGAATAATTAATATATATATTAAGAATAATTTTAGATAATTAGATTTTTATAGATGGGAGATTAATAGGAGTTCTCTTACTATCTCAAGAGAGATAGAAGAGATTATATTTTAGTTAAGTATTGCTAACATATTAAAATTTATATCTTGTCCATATACGAATAATATTATTAGGATCATCTGCACTATCTAGATCACTCATTACATAAGCAGCTAACATGTCAGTACCAAGTGCTTTAAATTTATAAATAACATCTAATTCATTATAGTCATTTCCATCACCATTTAGATTTTTTTCATTAGCTGTAGTAGCACCATATTGAGCAATAAGTTTTCCAGGACCTACAGGTACAGAACCTTTAATAAGGAAAGTATCAGCATCTCTACTTATAGCTTTTTGATTGAGTATCATCTGTGTATATAGAGGAGTTTTTATACCTGTCCCAACATTTTGAAAAGATAGAGTTCCATCATCAACAGTTGAATAAGCCAATTTAAGAGCTACAGGACCAGCCTTTCCTGTTATTTTAGCACCCATTGCTGTTGTATCATCTAAATTATTTTCAGGAGCAATCTGTCCACCTTGAAGCCCAAATTTAACAGGAATACCAGCATCAACTTGTACATCAGCCCAAATAGCAGAACCTTCTTCACCATGTACTAAATCTGGTAATGAGTAGTAACTTAAAGTAATTGGGAGCTGTTTAATAGATTTATTTGCTATAGTTAACATGTAAGCTCCACTTGGTAAATTTCCACCTGCCATATCATTAAAACTACCTAAATTACCATGGGTATTTGAACGAGCAACATATGCACCAACTAAGGTTGTATCTGGAATATCACTATTAATTGCTACTGCTGCATCAAATGTATTTTTAAATACATTCCAACCTTCAGTAAAAGCTAACGGAGATAAAGATTTTGGAAGCTCTTGACGACCCATTTTAAAAGTAGTATTTCCAATTTTTTTAGTAACATAAATTTTTGTTGTTGCATGGTCATTTAATTTTTCACCTGCTTTTTGCATTACATTGCCAACAAGGTTTTTTTCAAGTCCCAATGTTCCTAAAAATGTCTCTTGATAACCAAGTCCAAATCCTTTACCTAAATCTGCATTTAAGTTAAATTGTAAACCTGCATTTGCTTTAGAGTTAGGAGCATGGTCAAATAAATCACTATCTCCACCATTATCCATAGTCTGATAGTAGATGACACCCTGACCACCAACTTTCATATCTACATCTGCATTTGCAACACTCATTATACCCAAAGCCATAATAGCTGTTAGACTTAAATTTGTAATTTTCACATTTTCTCCTTTTCGTTTAATTTATTAAAAAAAAGTCTATTAAATATGTTAGACTCAATTAATTTAATAAATCTACATCATCATAATAACAGTAGAAAGCTTATTTTTTCTTGATATTTATCATTTTTTATAAAAAAATATCTATTTTTACATTTATTTTAGAAGAGAAAATATATTTTAAGCTTTAAGAGAAGCATTAATTTACATAATAATGAATAAACTATGTTATTATATTAAATAATATAATGACTTTTAAAAAAGAAATATGGCCGGGAGAGGGAGATTCGAACTCCCGGAGGTGTTACCCTCACCGGTTTTCAAGACCGGCACATTCGACCACTCTGACATCTCCCGACATCTATAAAGAGTGCAATTTTAGCAAAAAAACCTTAAACTAAAATTAAATTATGGAGGCGACACCCAGATTCGAACTGGGGATAACAGCTTTGCAGGCTGCGGCCTTACCACTTGGCGATGTCGCCTTTTTTGTCACCTAATTTATCATGGTACCCGAGGCCGGACTTGAACCGGCACGGTCACAATGACCGGGGGATTTTAAGTCCCCTGTGTCTACCATTCCACCACCCGGGCAAAAACTTTATGGAGCGGGAAACGAGGTTCGAACTCGCGACCCCAACCTTGGCAAGGTTGTGCTCTACCACTGAGCTATTCCCGCACATCTGAAATTGGAATGAGATTATAACTAACTTTTTTTTAAATGTAAAGCTTTTTAGATATAATTTTGCAAAAAATATGAAAAATTTTTAAAAAAGGATATAGATTGAAAAGCGATATAGTAAAAGTTGGGCATAATAGAGCACCTCATCGCTCATTACTAAGAGCAACAGGATTAAAAGATGAAGATTTTAATAAACCATTTATTGGTGTAGCAAACTCATTTATAGAGATAATTCCTGGACACTTCTTTTTAAATAAAGTTGCAGATATTATTAAAGATGAGATTAGAGCTAATGGTTGTGTGCCATTTGAGTTTAATACTATTGGAGTAGATGATGGTATCGCTATGGGGCATGATGGTATGCTATTTTCACTTCCATCAAGAGAGATTATTGCAAACTCTATTGAGACTGTAATGGAGGCACATAAGTTAGATGCTATGATTGCTATTCCAAACTGTGATAAGATAGTTCCAGGTATGATTATGGGTGCATTGAGAGTTAATGTTCCAACAGTTTTTGTTAGTGGTGGACCTATGGCAAAAGGTTATAGCAAAGATGGAACTCCTATTGACCTTGCTACAGTATTTGAGGGTGTTGGTAAGTTTGAAGCAGGAGAGATTACAGCAGAAGAGTTAAGCGATATGGAGTGTAATGCTTGTCCTAGTGGTGGTAGTTGTAGTGGAATGTTTACAGCAAACTCTATGAATACTCTAATGGAAGCTATGGGAATTGCACTTGCTGGAAATGGTACAATTCTAGCTTTAACAAAAGAGAGAGAAGAGCTATATAGAAAAGCTGCTAGAAGAGTTTGCGAAATTGCTCTAATGAACCAAGAGGAGTCATCTAAATTTAATATAAAAAATATCTTGAATAAGAATGCTATAAGAAATGCTTTTGCAGTCGATATGGCAATGGGTGGCAGCTCAAATACAGTTTTACATATGTTAGCTATTGCAAAAGAGGCTGATGTTGATTTTAATTTAGAAGATATTAATAGTATATCAAAAAAAGTTTCACATATTGCAAAAATATCTCCAAGTCTAACTACTGTTCATATGCAAGATATAGATAGAGCAGGTGGAGTTAGTGCTGTTATGCATGAGATGAATAAGAGAGGCGATATATTAATAGATAATCTTACTATTACAGGAGAGAGTTTAAAAGAGAGAATTTCACAAAGTGAGATTAAAGATGTCAATATTATTCACACTATAGATAATCCATATAGCGAAGTTGGAGGACTTGCTATTCTTTATGGAAACTTAGCAGAGCAGGGAGCTGTTATTAAGACTGCTGGAATTGTAGGAGATAGAGTATTTAGAGGAACTGCCGTATGTTTTAACTCTCAAGATGAGGCGATAAAAGGAATTATTAATGGAGAAGTTAAAGCTGGAGATGTAGTTGTTATTAGATATGAAGGACCAAAAGGTGGGCCTGGAATGCAGGAGATGTTAGCTCCAACTAGTCTTATTATGGGAATGGGACTTGGTGATAAGGTAGCTCTAATTACAGATGGACGATTTAGTGGTGCAACTAGAGGAGCTAGTATTGGACATGTATCTCCTGAAGCTGCCGAGGGTGGAGTAATTGGACTCTTAAAAGATGGAGATGAGATATTTATTGATGTGGATAACTATATCTTAAGAGTAGAAATTAGTGATGAGGAGATAGCAAAAAGAAGAGATGAATTTAAACCTATTATTAAACCTCTAAAGAGTAGATGGCTAAGACAATATAGAACTTTAGTTACAAATGCAAGCAACGGTGCTATATTGAAGGCAGATTAATATCAGGTAGTTTAAATATTCTACTTACTTATCTAAATAATATTTAATTTATTAAAAAAAATGTAAATTTTAAAAGAAATTGAGAATTGGTAGTAAGAGGGGGACTTGAACCCCCGACCTCCGGCTTATGAGACCAGCGCTCTAACCAGCTGAGCTATCTTACCACTTATTTTAAAGAGATGAAATTCTATCTAAAAAAATAGTATATGTCAATAGGAGATAAGCTATTTATATATTAATTTTTATCTTTAATAATCTTTAGTCTTTCTAACTAAGAATTATTAAATTTTTTTACATATACTATTGACTTTTTAAAAAAAATATACTATTATTCCACAAAAAAATAAATATATAGGAGAAACCAAATGTCATTTCAGCCATTAGGTAATCGTGTTCTTATTCTTAGAGAAGAGCAGACAAATACAACTGCATCTGGGATTATTATTCCAGACTCAGCAAAAGAGAAACCACTAGAGGGTAAAGTTATCACTTTAGGTACGGATGCTACAAAATCAGGAATTAGTGAAGGCGATACTGTTGTTTTCCAAAAATATAGTGGAACAGAAATTACAATTGATGGTACTGAGTATTTAATCATGAATACAGGTGATATTTTAGGAGTAATGAAATAATGGCAAAAGAGATATTTTTTTCAGATGAAGCAAGAAGTGGACTATTTAAAGGTGTAACGAAACTAGCAGATGCTGTAAAAGTTACTATGGGACCTAGAGGTCGAAATGTACTCATCCAAAAGAGTTATGGTGCACCTCATATTACTAAAGATGGTGTTTCAGTTGCAAGAGAGATAGAACTTAGTGATAATTTAGAAAATATGGGAGCGCAACTTGTTAAAGAGGTAGCATCAAATACTGCTGATGAGGCAGGTGATGGTACAACAACTGCTACTGTTTTGGCTCATGCTATATTTAAAGAGGGATTACGAAATATTACAGCAGGTGCTAATCCTATTGAAGTAAAAAGAGGTATGGATAAGGCTTGTAATGCTATTATTGATGAACTAAAAGCTATTAGTAAAGAGGTAAAAGATAAAAAAGAGATAGCTCAAGTTGCTACAATCTCTGCAAATTCAGATGAGAAGATTGGTAATTTGATTGCTGAAGCTATGGAGAGAGTAGGAAAAGATGGTGTAATCACTGTTGAAGAAGCTAAAGGAATTAATGATGATTTAGAGGTTGTTGAGGGTATGCAATTTGATAGAGGTTATCTATCTCCATATTTTGTAACAAACTCTGAAAAAATGACTTGTGAATTAGATAATCCTCTACTTCTTTTAACAGATGCTAAAATTACATCTCTAAAAGATTTAGTACCTCTATTAGAGCAGGTTCAACAGAGTGGAAGACCACTATTAATTATTGCTGATGATGTAGAGGGTGAAGCATTAGCTACATTAGTATTAAATAAATTAAAAGGTGTATTAAATATTACAGCAGTTAAAGCTCCTGGGTTTGGTGATAGAAAAAAAGCTATGCTTAATGATATTGCAATCTTAACAGGTGCTACACTTATTACAGATGAGCTTGGATTGACTATTGAAAAGGCGACTTTAGCAGAGCTTGGAGAGTGTTCTAAAGTTGTAATAGATAAAGATAATACTGTTATTGTTGATGGAAAAGGTGATGCTAGTGCAGTTAAAGCTAGAATAAATGAGATTAAAGCTCAAATTAAAGTAACAACAAGTGAGTATGACAGAGAGAAACTTCAAGAGAGACTAGCAAAACTTAGTGGAGGTGTAGCTGTAATTAAAGTTGGGGCAGCTACTGAAACTGAGATGAAAGAGAAGAAAGATAGAGTAGATGATGCTCTTAGTGCTACAAAAGCAGCAGTTGACGAGGGTATTATTATTGGTGGTGGAGCTGGACTTATTAAGGCTGGTTCAAAAGTAAATCTTGATTTAAAAGATGATGAGTTAATTGGTGCTGATATTATTCTAAGAGCTATATCTGCTCCTATGAAACAGATTGCAACAAATGCAGGTTATGACGCTGGAGTTGTTGTCGATAAAGTAATGAATAGCGAAGATAAAAACTTAGGATTTAATGCTTCTAATGGTGAGTTTGTAGATATGTTAGAGGTTGGAATTATTGACCCATTAAAAGTAGCAAGAATTGCACTTCTAAATGCAACTTCAGTATCTAGCTTACTCCTTACAACTGAAGCTACAATTTCAGATGTAAAAGAGGATAAAACTCCTGTACCTGCAATGCCTGATATGGGTGGCATGGGAGGCATGGGTGGAATGATGTAATATTACATCTTCCATCTATTAATTTAATCAACTCTATTATAATTTTCTATTTTTTCTTTAGCCATAGATGCAAAGAGGTTTTTTATCTCAATATCTCTAAATGCACTAGATGGGATAAATAGAAAACTATCCTTATAATAGAGTAAAAATCCATTCTTTAGAGATACAAATTCCAATATATCTTTCCACTCTATAAAAGTATTATTAATATCTAATCCACTACTATTAACTGTTATATTAAATTTATAGTTCTTATTTTTAGATTTTTCAAAATTTTTAATTAATATAACTTTTCTAATTTTCCATCTAAAGTAGTACCAATATAAGATTAATATAGATGAGAGTAGAAGAAGTCCAATTCCTCCACCTTTCATTGCACTAACTACACCAAATTGACTCATAGCAATAAATATCCAACCTAAAAATCGTTTTGGTGAACTTTTTAGTGCATAATCATAAGCTATTTTATTTGCCTCTATATATTTATCTCTATTCCAAATATATGAAAGTTTTATCTCCTCCTCTTTAGACATGCTCATCACACTCTTTTATTATTAAATCTGATTTCTTAATACAATTACTATCTTCAAGTTTAGATATTAATTCTAATGCCTCTTTATATTCTCTATTATATATAATCCTATTTTCTTTATATTTTTTTCTCTCTCTATTTGCATAAATCCAAGCAAATAGTACACTACTAGCAAATACTCCATATATTAATAGTTGCCACTCTTTTAAATCTAATAAAACTATAAAATATTGAACTGAAAATAGTACAAAAAACTCTATAGAAAAGATAATTACCAAAGTTGAACTCTGCTCAAAATCAAGAGTATATTTCTCTATCTCTCTTAGATGGTTTAACTTACTGTTTACCTTTTTAGCAATATCTCTACAGCTATCTTTTAGTTTAGAGATATCTATATTTTTAATATGAATATTGGAGATATTATACTCCGTATTTGTCTGTTTATACTCTTCTAAGATTTCAGGATTACTCTTTATGGTCTCTAAAATTTCATCTTTAGTAGGATTTTTTTTATTTAAAATCTTCTCTACATCTTGTAAAATTAAATTATACAGACCAACACTCTTTATCTCTAATGCTACTCTATCTAAATATATCAAAATTTTCCTTTTTTATTTTTTAGGTATAGGCAAAAAAGCCTATACTAAATGTTCTATTTATGATTTTGAGCTACACTCTCAGGCTCTATGCCATAAGATGCACTTTTATCTTCTGCTGGAAGGAAGATACCAATAAGTCCTTTAATACCTACTGACATAACTATATTAAATAGAAATATAAACCATGCAATTAGTACCATTGAACCACAAATAGCTGCTAGAACCATATAGGTATTAAACTCACCATGGACATATAGATGTCGTCTAAGCATTCCATCAAGTCCTGCCATACCACCAAATGCACCCATGCCAATACCACCAATTAGATATAACCAGAAGTGAGCATTAGATAGTTTTGATGAGAACATCTTAGTATTATTTGTAACTATTGGCCATAATACATATAAAGCACTATATAGAGTCATATATAATCCAACAATAAGTGCAATGTGAACATGTGCCATAATAATCCATTGAGTATTATGTAAAACTCTATTCATTCCCATATCAGCTTGAATAATTGCTGCCGGAATTGCTAATCCAAATCCAACTAAACCACCAAGAAGATATTTTAATTCCATTGTCATTTTTAATGGACGAGCTTTCCATAGAGTAACTAGTGTAATAAATAGTGCTAATCCTTGAGTTAGAAGCTCAAATGCCGTTACCATTTCACCAGATATTAACTTCATCATCTCAGGTTGTCCTTGGTCACCCAATAGGTGGTGAGACCATACCATCCAAGATACTAAAAGCTCTAACATTAATGCAGCTCTTGCAACATTCTCCATAAATAGCTTTTGACCTGTTATTAATGTAGCAAGTAGATACCACGAACCAGCTACATATATAAGAACTAATCCATCAGCAACTAAATCAAGTCCCCACCAGAAGAAGTTTTTATATAGTAGTGCATCAATGGAAGCAACATTTAAAGGGTGTCCAGATGCATCAAATATTAAATATATCAATACTAAAATACCAGCACCTAAAATAACAATAGCATCTAAAAATGTATCTACAGTTCCTCTAAAGATTGCAACAACAGGTAGTGCTAGAGCAGGTTCTTTACTATATGGCTGTTTACCAATTAATTTATTCCATAAGTTTAACATACCATCAATACCAAAACCAGATATTAATAGCTCTTTTGTTGTCTTATCTTTATGTACTCCAACTCTAGCAAATATAGTTGCATATATATTATATATAAAACCTAAAGTTCCTATCATAATGAGTGCAACACCAATTATAAATACAATACCACCAATTAGATTAAATTGGTCTGTATCAGCAGGTAGTGGCCAATATAGTGTATATAGAGGTGCGTAGTGTGTAAAGAATGCAGATAGCCACGCTAAAGCAGTACCAATAGTAATAAGTAACCAAACACAGTTTGCTAACTTTACACTATATAGAGGCTTTTTAGTTAAAAATGGTACTAAAAACATAAATGCAGCAAATACTAATTGATATGTTGAACCAAAAATACCTACAATTGGGTGGACTGTCATAATAGAGAAGTAGTGTTCAGGGTGATAGAATTGGTTTGGAATTGGGGCATGAGCTTGAACTAGTCTCATAATCATACCCTCAATAGCAACTAATCCAAAAAATAGAAATGACATAACAACAGCTCTAAGTGTTACCTTTTGTAGTGCATTTAGACTCTTATGGTCAAAATTTGTTCCATTTATTAAATTTTGTATTAAACTCATTACTTATTACCTCCATCTTCTTTACAGCCTACAACTTTAACAAGTTTTTTTACTTTCATCAAATCATTACCATTTTCATCATATTGATGAGGTCCAGAATACTCTGTTGACATTAAATCAAACTCTCCATTATGTAAAAATGTCCATAATATATCATTTCTACTTCCTGGGTTTACTTGCATCTGCATAACCATACTACCATCTTGTCTAAATAGACCAAAACCATAAACTAAATCATTACTCTTAACATTAAAGAGAACTTTCTGTCCACATTGAATAACTATCTGTTTTGCAGGAAGTTTCCATTTATGTTTTGTAATCTCAAAATTATATGTAGCATCTGGCTTAATCTCATGTCTTGTAATATCTTCAGATACCCATGGAATAGTATTGTAGGTAAATATATGGTGTCCCACGCCACCTATTACTAAGAATGCGATATATGTATAAAATGGTATTCGCACAACTGATTTAGCTTTCTCTTTTCGTGTTAAATTATATCCAAACCATGCAATAATAGATATTATTAAGAATGCATAAATTGAATATGCCACATTGTGAAAAGCTAATAGTTCTATTGAACTCTTAAAAGTCATCATCTCTCCTTTTGATTGGGTTTGAGTAATAATTATACATATATCTATTTTGCAAAACTTGATATATATCAAGCAAATATACATATTTATGATTATTTTTTAATCATTTTACATATTTATATAAATATTTTAATTAAATATAATTATTTATAGAATTGATAAAACAGTACTATAAGTACTGCTATATTAGAGATTACAGATGTTAAAAAATTATTTTAGATATTTCTCTTTATATTTTTTTGAAGAAAAGTATGAGAGAATAATAAAAGTAATACCAACTAATCCTGTAACAACTTCTGGAATATCATGATAATTTATACTAATAAGCATAAGAAAAGCTAAAACACCTATTGCATAGTGAGCACCATGTTCTAAATATATGTAACTATTTAAAGTACCCTGTTCTACTAAATATATTGTAATAGAACGGACAAAAAAAGCTCCAATTCCTAAACCAACCATAATAGTTATAATATTATTAGTAATTGCAAATGCTCCAATAACTCCATCAAAACTAAAAGAAGCGTCTAGTACTTCTAAATATATAAATCCTCCAATTCCCCCTTTTGTTACAGTTGATACAACTCCATACGTTTTATTATGTTGATTTTCTAGTACTTCCCCAATGATTTTTACACCTAAAAATATAATAATTCCCCAAATTCCAGCCCATAAAGTAGGATATTTTTTTTCATCATCTACAAATATAATCACAAAAACTAAAACAATTAAACTAATCATAGTAGAAAGTGTATTTATTTTACCTAAATCACTTAAATATTTTTCTATAAATTCAAACCAATGGACTGTTTTCTCATCATCAATTATAAAATTTAAAAAGACCAAAAGTAGAAATATACCACCAAATGCAGATATTTCACCATGATGAGATGATAAAATTCTTGCATACTCATCTGGTGCATAGAGAGCTACTTTCCACACATCAAATAGTGGAATATCAGCTGTTTGAGAGACTATAACTAATGGAAATAGTAAACGCATACCAAAAACTGCTATAATCATACCTATAGTTAAAAAAATCATTTGCCAATAGTGATTCCACTCCTTTAATATAGAAGCATTTACTACTGCATTATCAAAAGAGAAAGAGATTTCCATAAGTGCTAATATAGAGGTAATAGATAGTAATCTTATGGCATTAGTAACTCCCCCTTGCATATACCCCCATATACTCATACTTACTAAAGCTATAAGTGTAATTATAATTGAATATTTAAAATGTTTCAAATTATATCCTTTTATATTTAATCTATTTATATTTTAACATAAAAAAATAGTTTGAAACTTTAAATATATAAAAAATTATTTTTTTTTAATTCTTAAAATCTATTTCCATTTCTATGATAATCTCCAACTTTTTTACAAGCTTGACTCTGTCCTAAATCACATGCTTTTTGGAAATATTTTATAGCTTCCTTATCATCTTTTTTAACTATAGAATTTTTTGATGAGTATATTTCACCTAATTTATAACAACCGACTTTTCCACCATGTTCACAAGCTTTTTTTGCTGTTTCAAAATCAACTCTACTACTAATCTTTTTGATTGACTCTAATTTATTACAACTTGCAATATCATCAAGGTCACAAGCTCTACTAAAATACTGTTCAGCCTTTACCTTATCTTTTGCTACACCAAATGAGCCATTTGCATACATGTTTCCTAAATTATTACATCCAGAAGCCTCTCCATATTGACAAGCATCATTATATAGAGAGATTGCTTCTAAAATATCTCTTTTTACACCAATACCATGAGCATACATATATGCTAAATCGTTACAACCAGCACCTATTCCTTTATCACATACTTTTCTAAATAGCTGTTTTGCTCTATATTTGCTAGGTTTAGTTCCCTCTCCATGATAATACATAGAACCTAAATTATAACAACCTGTTAGATTACCTAATTTACATGATTTTTTATAATAGTTAAATGCTATGCCATTATGTTTATCTACACCTTTCCCACTGTTATATAAGTATGCTAAATTGTTACAAGCTACTGCATTATCAAGATCACATGCTTTTTTATAGTATTCTCTTGCACTCTCATAATCAATAGATACATCTCTATTTCCATGGTCATATAATTTGCCTAGCTCATTACAGGCATCTTTATCTTTTAGCTCACAAGCTTTTTTATAGTAGGTTACATAATCAGGTTCTGTTAAAGTATCTAAACCTGTTTTTTTTGTAATTAGGTGTCTATTGTTTATACCTATTAAAATTAGTCCTAAGACAACTATTGTAGTAATAATTCCAAGTGTTGAATTTAATCTTCCCATTTTATAATCCTTTTTAATATAAAAGAATATCTCTTTTTTTTTAATGTGTCAAGAGTTAATTAATATTTTATTTAAAAATAAAGTATAAATTAAAAAAAATAATTAATATTTATTTTTAAATAAATAGCATAAAAAAATTTAAATAAACATAATAAATCATATAGTAATTCCTTTTAATACCCCATAATATAGGAGGTTTTAAAAAAAAAAGATTTTATTTTTTTATTAAGAAAACCACAATAAAACCACAAATAGCATGTTATACTTATTCTATAGTAAATAGAAAAACTTATATTAAAAATACCTAAAAGAAGGGAATTAAATCATGAAAACAGCTATATTAACAACAATATTTATATCTTCAGTTACATTTTTTAGTGGTTGTGCAACAGATAATCCAATAAAACCAAATAAAAAATTAAAAAAAGAGAGATTATCAGTATATAATATAATAGGTATTAATAACTCTAAATTAGCAAAAAATGAACCTTTTATTATAGAAGAGGAACAAATTCCTACATATCATTTTATTACAGATAATAGTAACATTAATACTATTAACACTATTAATACAAATAGTAATGATATAATAATTCCTCAAGATAGAAGAACTTATACTCAGGAAACAAGTTATACTCAAAATAATATATCTAATAATATTGAGGTTGTATCTTATGGTTCATATAAATATAATAAATATCAGAATAATCAAAATATTATAAGTAAAATTGAAGCAGATGCTAAAAGTTTTTTAGGAACTAGATATGTATGGGGTGCTACTGGTCCAGATAAATTTGATTGTTCAGGATTTACTCAATGGGTATTTAGAGATGCTGGTATAAAAATTCCTAGAGTATCTCGTGACCAAGCAAAAGTTGGAGAGTATGTATCATTTAATAATCTAAGAAAAGGTGATATGATTTTTTTTGATACTAAAAAACATAAAAAAGGTATAGTAACACATGTTGGTATATATTTAGGAAATGGAAATTTTATACATGCAAGTTCAGCGGCTAAAAAGGTTGTTGTTTATAATTTTTATAAAAAACCATACTACAAAGAGAGATTTTTATGGGGTAGAAGAGTTGTGCATAATAAAGCACACTATGCATCTAATTACTAAAAAAAATATTTTACTATAATTTAACAACATAAATAAACAGTATTTTTTAACTTTTAATCAAAAAAGTATAAAATTTTTCCTCTTTTATACCTTAATTTTGATATACTCAAATTAAAAAAATTATCATAGGAGAGTTGTGAATATTTTGAAAAATATACTGTTTATTATTATCATAATAATGTTGGCTGTAGTAATTGAGGCAATGACTGTAAATTCTATAGATAAATTTGACTCTATTAATGAACCCTTTGATACACTTTCTCTAAGTAGTAATCAATATAATAGAGATGTATCATTATCTGAAATAGTATTTACTGAAAAAGCTACAAAAAATTTAATGAGATTGATTATTGATGAAACATCAAAAACTTTTAACAACATATCTAATCGGAAATTTATTACTAATATATATAGAAAAAATAGATATATGCCGATTTGGTTTACAAATATAGGGATAAAATCTAAAAAGATAGATAATCTATTTAGGGTTATTAGTTCAGATATTATGTTAGATAAAAGAGGTAATATATTTAAGAGGTATAATTATCTAAAAAATCGTTTAAAAAAAAACAATTTAACAATAGCTGATAAAATGAAATTAGATATAGAATTGACTTCACTTTATAAATCATATCTATCATTTCATATTTATGGTTCAATAAATTGGGTAGAGTTTCAAAACTATTTAAAGAGACTTAGAGACAATAAAATATCTGCTAACTGGATTGTATATAATCCAAAATATAATATAAAACGTCTCATATTAAATTATATGCCATCAAAAGCAGTTGAGATTACAACTCCAAATAGTTTTAATTATAAAAAGATGTTAAAAGAGTTAAAGCGACTAAAAGAGATTAAAAATAGAGGTGGTTGGAAAAAAATACCTAATAGTTCACAACTTAGATATGGTAGGTCTGGAAAATATGTGGAACTGTTAAGAGAGAGATTAAGAAGTTCAGGTGACTATAGCTGTCCTTATAAAGAGGGAAAATATGGACAGTGTTTAAGAAAAGCTATTAAAAGATTTCAGAAACGCCATCTACTCTATCCAACAGGAAAAATTAATAAATATACATTAAGAAAAATTAATATTTCAGTTGATTGGAAAATTAAAAAAGTACTTTTAAATCTTGATAGAATTAAAAGATTACCAAGACAACCAAATACAAGATATATTATGGTAAATATTCCAGCCTTTAGGTTATTTTATATTGAAAATGGTAAAGAAAAGTTATCTATGAGAGTTATAGTAGGAGATAAAAAACACCATACTCCTATCTTTAGTAATAGAATATCTTTTATTGTTTTAAATCCATATTGGATTATACCAGATAGCATAGTTCAAAAAGAGTTAATTCCAAAGATGTTAAAAAATAAGAACTATTTAGATGAGAAAGGATATGAGGTTAGAACATCTTATAATGTAAATAGTCCTACAATAGATACTAGTAAGATTGATTGGTATAGGGTATTAAAATCAAAACAGACAAAAAAATATAAATTTGTACAGCCACCTGGAAAGGATAATGCATTAGGAAAGATTAAATTTAAATTTCCAAATCAGTTTTCTGTATATCTGCATGATACGTCAAATAAGAAATTATTTAAAAAGGGGCGAAGAGCATTTTCCCATGGATGTATTAGAGTTGCTGAACCAAATGAACTTCTTTTAACATTTGCAAAATTTGAACAAACTATTAATTATAATCGTTGTCAACAAATTTTAAAAGGTAAAAAAAAGACTCAGTTAAATTTAAGAAATAGTGTTCCTATTCATATTGTTTATCTTACTGCATGGGTAAATAATAGTGGATTGTTATACTATTGTGACGATATATATCATTATGATAAAAAACAGAGAAGAGTAATAAAATAAAATTACTTTATAAGTTTATTTTTTCCTATTTTTAAATATACTTCACAATCATAAGAGAAAATAGGGGTAAATAGATGAAACAGTACCAATGGATAGCGACTACTCTTTTTTTTTCAATATTTTTATATGCCAAACCTATCAAAGAGATAAACTCTTCTGATATATTACCTATAAAAACTACGATAAAGAGAGAAGATAATAAAACCAGAATAGTTAATAAAATTCAAAAAAAGTTAGAATTAACACTTACAAAAAAAGATTTTATAAAAGACATTAGAAATAGAAAATTTTTAAGAATATTTTATCGTCAAAATAGTTATCTTCCATTATGGTTCGATGGAGATATATTTAATATAAAATCATCAACTCTTTTTAATGAAATAGAGAATGATATAACACTTACAAAAGATGATAGGGTATATAAAGAGTATGTAAATTTAATAAATTATTTAAATAGTAATAAAAGAGATAATATCCATACAGAGTTATATCTTACATCACTATATATAGATTTTTTAAAACATCTAATATATGGAAATATTCAATGGAAATCATTCTCTTTAAAGTTGAAGAGATTAAGAAAAAAAGGAATTTCTGCTAATTGGGTATATTATAAACCTAATTTTAGTATTTCAGAACTTCTTTTAAAGCCTGATATTAAAGAGACAATCAAAGAGATTACCCCAAAAAGGTTTGGATATGCCGAGTTAATAGAGGCTCTTAAAAAGTTAAAAGATTTACAGAAGAGAGGTGGTTGGAAGAAATTACCACATTTTAAGAGATTAAAACTTGGAGATACAGGTCAAATTATAATTAAATTAAGAGAGAGACTAATAGCTTCTGGAGATTTAGAAAAAAAGTTATGTGATGCAGATGCTGATATAGGTAATCTTTTTGAAAAAGAAGAAGAGAATGATAATAGTAAATTAGATATTAAAATTCAACCAGATGCAACTTTTGATAAGTGTTTGGAAGATGCTGTTAAAAATTTTCAATTAAGACATGGATTAGAAGCTGATGGAGTTGTTGGAAAAAGTACAAGAAAAGTCTTAAATATACCAATAGAGGATAAGATAGATAAAATTCTTTTAAATATAGATAGAGTTAAATGGCTTCCAAGAGATGAAGATAACAGATATATTATAGTAAATATTCCAGAATATATGCTACACTATATAGAAAATGGCAAAGAGATAGATAAAATTCCTGTCATTGTAGGTAAAAAAAGACATAATACCCCCATATTTAAAGGAGACATATCATATATTGTTCTAAATCCATATTGGAAAGTACCAGCAGGAATTGTAAGAAAAGAGATTATTCCTCATATGATTAGAGACCCTAGATATTTAAAAAAAGAGGGTTTAGAGATACATTTAAATTGGTATGAGAGGTCTCGCAAAATTAATCCTTATAATATATATTGGGAAGATTATTATCATACTAATTTAAAATTTCCATATAGAATTATGCAAGCACCAGGACCTAAAAATGCCTTAGGAAAGATTAAATTTAAATTTCCAAATAGGTTTAATGTATATCTTCATGATACACCAGTAAAAAGACTATTTAAAAAAACAAAAAGAGCATTTTCACATGGGTGTGTAAGAGTATCTGAACCTATTAAACTATTTAAAACTATTGCTTTAGTTAATAATATAAATATTAGAAAATCAAAAAAGATTTTAAAAGGGAAAAGAAAGGTACAGATTAATTTAAAAAATAAAATACCTGTATATATTATATATTTAACAGCAGGATATAATGTTAAAAAAGCTCAAGTTGAATTTAGAGATGACATATATGGTTATGATAAAATGCAAAAAAGAGTAAATTAATAAAACTTAATTTTTTCTTAATTAAAAAAATTACTTGACAAGTTAAGTAGTTTTTTAGTATAATTTTCAGGTTGTATCAGAGATATAACTAATAAAGGAATATATTATGAAAAAGTTTATTATTGTTATTTTATTATCTTTTATATGTACAAGTCTTTGTGCAAAAGCTACAATATACCATATAAATATAGAAAAAAGCATAACTAAAAAAGATATTTTTTATTATGCTAATAGAGGAAATCCTAAAGCTCTATATGATTTAGCAGTAGAGTATCAACGAGGAATTAATAGACCAATCAATAGAGAAAGAGCTTTTTATTATTTTCATAAATCAGCAGTTAAAAACTATGCTCCTGCACAGTTTGAATTGGGTATGGCTTTTAAAAATGGTATAGGAATTAGAAGAAATCAAGAGTTAGCAAGATATTGGATTAGAAAATCAGCAAAAAATAGATATAGAGATGCTATAAATATTTTTAATAGATACTATTCTAAAAGACGACCTATTAAACAGTTTAATTTTAGAAGAATTGCAAGTTTATAGTAACTATATTAGAGAGGAAATTTGATATAATCTAATTAAAAGTCATAGTTTAAGGATTTATCATATGAAAGCTCTATTAAAAGAGTATTCTCTCTATATTACAATTATATCTTTAGTAATTTTTACTATATTTGAAGAGCTACTAGCTAGTAGCTCTATTGGAAATATAATAGGCTTTAGCATTCTATTTTTCATAATTATATATTCTTCAATGAGTGTTGCTCATCATGCAGAACTTTTAGCACAAAAATTTGGAGAACCATATGGAACATTAGTATTAACTATGAGTGCAGTAACTGTTGAGGTTATGATTATTGCTATTATGATGATACATGCACATAATCCTCTATTAGCAAGAGATACAATCTATTCTGCTATTATGTTAGATATTAATGGACTTCTAGGTGTATCAGCAATTATTGGTGGGATTAAGTTTGGTGAACAACCATATAATATAGACTCATCTAACTCATATTTATCTATGCTTTTAGTATCTGTAGGATTATCTATGATACTACCTCAATTTATAAATTTTGAGCATAAAGATATATTTATGATATTTATAGTTGTTATATTTATACTTCTTTATATAGTCTTTACAAAAATACAGTTGAAAAATCATAAATACTTCTTTGAATATAAAGGTAACAATATATTAAATAGACATCATAGTAATATAAAAGATATAAATCCTTGGTATCACTCTATACTCTTATTTATATATATTGTTTTAATAGGTTTTTTATCTGAAATCCTAGCAGTTTTTATGGATAATAATCTAAAAGAGTTAGGACTTCCTTTAGCATTAGGTGCTGTTGGAGTTGCTATTATCTCAGCATCACCTGAGCTTATAGTAGCAATTCGTTCTGCATTAAATAATAGAATGCAGACAGTCATCAATATAGCACTAGGTGCATCTTTAGCCACTCTTCTTTTAACTGTACCATCTGTTATTATTGTGAGTAGAATATCAGGACTTGATATAGAATTAGCACTTTCTCCAATACAAGAGCTTCTTTTAGGATTGACATTTGTTGTTAGCATTGTAAATTTTAATGATGGAGAGACTAATATGTTAGAGGGCTTTTTACATTTTATACTATTTATAGTATTTGCATTTGTTCTATTTTTATAGATAGTAATAGAAACTCTATTGTTATCTATAATTTTAATTTGTTATATTTATTAAAAAGTCTTCTAATGAGTATTTTTGTCTATACTCTGGAGTCATAATATGTATTAAAATATCACCCATATCAATAACTATCCAATCTTCACTATCATCAATATGTAAAAATTCTTCCCCTAAAGGTTTTAACTCATCTTTTAGATGTTTTAATAATGAAAATGAGTGTTTCCCACTTAACGAATTAACTAAAACTACTCTTTTAGCAATATAATCAACCTCATCAAGGTCAAAAACCTCTATCTCTTCACCCTTTTTCTTATCTAACTCATAGACTATTCTCTCAACTCTGTTATTTAAAGTCATATATTTTTATTTCCTTTTGTTTCTAATTTCTGTTGAGCTAATATTGGCATCAACTTGTAAAATTTTAAAATCTTCTAACTTTGAAATATCTAAATCATAACCATTTCGTGTAGCTACTACCCAAGTGATTTGAGAGTTTAACCACTTAAAATCGTACCATCTATCAATAGTTTGGAGATTATCTGCTCCAATTATAATATATTTTACACTATATAGGTTTTGAAAATATCTTAAAGTTGTAGCTGTTGGAGTGGCTACTTTCTGTTTTATCTCATAATCAGAAACTTCAATAGATTTAAAAGAGTTAAAATACTCTTTAACAAGAGTAAATCTCTCTTGGGGTAAGAGGTGAGATTTGCTCTTAAATGGATTTAAAAATGTGGGAATAATAATTAATCTATCTATAGATAGTTCTCTTAAAGCACTATCTACAATAGCTTTATGTCCAAAGTGTGGAGGGTCAAAACTACCACCAAAAAGTGCAACTTTTAGACTATTAGACATATATTTAAATTACTCTTACTCTAATGACACCATCTATCTCTTTTAACTCATCTACTAAATCTTGAGTTATATTTCCATTTACATCTATAATACTATATGCAACTTCGCCTCTACTTTTATTTAGCATATCAGAGATATTGATATTATGTTTAGCTAGAGTAGAGCTTAGTTTACTAATCATATTTGGTATATTTCGATTTGATACTGTAATTCTCTTTTCATTTATCTTTTTAGATAGATAACATTTTGGAAAGTTTACAGAGTTTCTAATATTTCCATTCTCTAAATAGTCTTTAATCTCATCTACTGCCATAATAGCACAGTTATCTTCTGACTCAATAGTTGAAGCTCCAAGATGAGGTATCTGGATAACTCCCCCTACTCCAATTAAATCACTAGATGGAAAATCTGTAACATAAGATGAGACTTTACCATTAGCTATAGCATCTTTAATATCACTATTATTGACTAAACCTCCCCTTGCAAAGTTCATAATCTTAACTCCATCTCTCATCATAGCAAATGTTCTACTATTAAACATATCTTTTGTGCTATCTAAGAGTGGAACATGAATAGATATATAATCAACTTGTGATAGAAGTGTCTCCAATCCTGTTGCTTTTTGAATGCGACTAGAGAGTTCCCATGCTGAATCTACAGATAGATAGGGGTCATAACCAATTACACTCATACCAAGCTCTATAGCACTATTAGCAACCAATGCACCAATAGCACCCAATCCAATAACACCTAAAGTTTTACCCTTTATCTCATTTCCTGCAAAATTAGATTTACCTTTTTCAACGAGTTTTGATATATCATCTTTATCGCTTAGGCTCTCTACCCAATTAACCCCTCCTATAATATCTCTTGAAGATAGTAAAAGTCCAGTTAAAACTAACTCTTTAACTGCATTTGCATTTGCTCCTGGGGTATTAAATACAACTATACCCTTTTTAGAACATCTATCAATAGGTATATTATTTACTCCTGCACCTGCTCGTCCAATAGCTTTTAGATTTTCTGAGAACTCCATATCGTGCATTTTAAAACTTCTAACAATAATTGCATCAGGAGAACTAAACTCACTTGCTACCTCATAACTATCTCGTGGAAATCTATCTAAACCTTTTGGAGAGATTTTATTTAAAGTTTGAATTTTATACATCTTAACTATTCTCTTTTTGAAACTTATCCATAAAATTAACAAGTGCCTCAACACCCTCTAAACTCATAGCATTATATATAGATGCTCTAAGTCCACCAATAGAGCGATGTCCTTTTAATCCTATCATTTTAGCTTCTATTGCCTCTTTTACAAACTTCTCTTCAAGAGCAGAGTTATTAGTTCCATCACTATTTTTAATATTATAAGATACATTCATAAGTGAACGAGACTCTTTTTTAGAATGTCCTACATAAAATCCACCACTATTATCAATAGCATCATATAGGAGTTTAGCTTTTTTTTGATTATTTTTTGCTATCTGTTCTATACCTCCACTCTTCTTTATCCAGTGTAAAATAAGATTTAATATATATATTCCAAATGTTGGAGGTGTATTAAAGAGAGAGTTCTTATCTGCATGAGTCTTATATCTTAACATTGTAGGGACAGTATCTCCACCTCTTGCTACTAACTCTTTTTTAATAATCACAATAGTAAGTCCAGATGGTCCTGCGTTCTTTTGAGCTCCTGCAAATAGCATATCTACCTTTGACCAATCTACTAAATATGAGAAAATATCACTTGAGGTATCTACAATTAATGGAGCTTTGGTTATTGGAAACTCATGATACTCTGTTCCATAGATAGTATTATTTGATGTTATATAGGCATAGTCTGCACTATTGCTAAACTCAATATTTTGAGGTATCCTATCATAAGTTGTATCTTTTGAACTAGCTACAACTCTATAATCTATCCCTTGAATTTTTGCCTCTTTAATAGCTTTTGAAGACCAGCTACCACTATCAACATACTCTGCTACTCCACCCATATATAGGTTCATTGGTATCATTGCAAACTGTAAAGATGCACCACCTTGTAGAAAGAGTATATCATAATCATTAGGTACTCTATATAACTCTTTTATAAGAGAGATTGCTTCATTGTGAACCTCATCATACATTTTTGAACGATGAGATGCTTCCATAATAGAAAGCCCTTCACCCTTATAATCAATTAATTCTCTCTGTGCCTCTTCTAAAACCTCTAAAGGTATTGTAGATGGACCAGCACCAAAATTAAATATTCTATTCATTATTACTCCTATTTTTTAATAAGTTTGCTATTATCTCTAAAAAAGTTTAAAAGAATATAGGATTAAACACTTAAAAACAGTTATTTTAGTATCTCTTTAGAGATTACTACTCCATCTTCATCAATATATATATAATCTCCATCTCTAAAGGTAACTCCACCAAAATTTAAATCGACTCCTCTCTTTGCACTATTTGTATCAAAACTCTTTCTTGGACAAGTTCCAACTGCGAGTAGTCCAACAGGAATACTCTTTGTTATGCTAGTATCTCTCACATACCCATTAATAACTATACCAGCCCAACCATTTTTATAAGCGAAACCCATAAGAGTATCGCCAACAACTGCGTAAAAATCTTTCCTAACATCCACAACGGCAACTCTATTTTCCCCTTTTTCATCTCTTAATATCCTTACTAAATCATGATTATTTCTATTTAACTCTATAGTTACTATCTTTCCACTAAAACTATTAACTCCACCATAAGATTTTAAAGGTGTATTCAATACCTGAACACTATCTCTATACTTATCACATAAATCGGCTGTTGAAAACTCCATTAACCCTCCTTTTTTTGTGAAATTATACATAAATTTGAACTAAATTTCACTACAATTTACCTTATGAGAGGATATATTTTCATCTAAATTACTTTTATCATTTAAATAATAGAAACACTCATTATAATTTAAACCTCTATTATAGAGAATTTTATAAAATCCTATAGATACAGCTATCTTATCTCTTCCAATAAATTTAGGATTAGAGTTATATTTTACTAAATTTAGTACATTAATCTCTCCAAGTTCAACAGCTTTATCTCTTGCATACTTCTCAACTTTAACCCATGTTTTTTGATTAACCTCTGGAATTTGTGGAATAATATTAGCTAAAGAGTATGTAGCATTTAGACTCTCTTCACTCCAATCAAAGGATGCATCTGGTGCTAGATGTCCTCTATCATATCCTGAATTGGTATAATCACTATATTTTGCTCTATACTGCTCATCTATTGTTTCCTCTTCATAAAACTTTGGTCTCTCTTTAATATTTAACTCATTTACTAAATCACCCTCTAGTGTATAAGATACAGCTTTTGCTACTTTTAATCTATAGTCATAACATATCTCTAAAAACTCTTTATCAATTATCTGATTACAATTTTTACTATTTATATATTTAGATTTATAGTCGGTTTGAGTAGTGGAACTACCACTACTTATAATATGTTCATTAAAATCAATAGGAGAACTACTCTCCTCATCTGGAATATTTTCACTACTATTACTACTATTTATATCTTCTACTCTTGGTGTAGGAGATGGAATTTGTATTGTAGGTGTTGGAGTTGCATTTTGAACTAAAACGAGAGTAGTATTTGAATTATTTGTTATAGTGCTATTATTAGTATCATTAACTTCCAAAGTACCACACCCTATAAATAGAAATAGGGTGGAGGTTATCATTAAGTTTTTATATAAAGTCATATTTAATTCCCTATATTATATTATTCTTACATTATATTATTAATTTAGTACTTAAATATAACTTTTATAAATTTCCAAATGGTATAAATTGTATCTGTTGGCTCTTTTTCTCCCATCCAGTAGGTTATAACCGATTTTTGAAATGATTTTTTCTGATATAATTGCACTAACCTTTCACTAAAATAGTCATTACTTAAAAATAGTCTCTGAAGTAACCTTAAAAATTTAAATTTCTTAAGATATAGTCTCTCCCACTCCTTTTGATAGAGAGATGGCTCATTTTTACTAATTGCATTGACAGCTATAGATGCCGATTTCATAGCGTAATATATCCCCTCATAGGTAAATGGCAATACCATAGATGCACTATCTCCAACAAAAAATATATTTTTCTTAAAATAGACCACCCGTTTACTACTCCATTGAGGAATATAATACCCCTTAGCTCTATTGTTACTCTTCAAACCACTTTTTTTTAAAAAATTATGGAAATATTCTGTAATCTGTTTCTCATTATCACAGGCCAATCCAATATTAATTCTATTATGGTGAGGAAAAATCCAAGAGTAGTGCTTTGGAGATATATCACTACCAAACCAGAATTGACAGCTATCAATATCTCTATTCTCTATATTCATATATCGCGTAATAGTGCGAGTGGGAGTCTCATTTAGAGCTTTTTTTCTAAGGGTAGAGTTTACACCATCAGCGGCTATAATGTATTGGGCATGAATTTCAAATTCCATATTTTTAGATTTGGCAAAAACTATGGGAGAGTTTTTTAAATCTATATTATAGGCTTTAGCTTCAATAATTGTAGTTCCACCCTCTCTTGCTAACTTTCTCAATTTTCTATCAAACTCATAACGATTAACAATGGTTAAAGGGTAATCTTTTATATCAACCATTGCCCTCTTTAAGGTGGGGGATATAATCTCAATCTTATTTATCTTTTTATGAATTAGCGATTTTGGAATATTAAATTCACTAAATGCACTCATCATCAATCCTCCACCACATGGCTTTGTAAAATTCAGATTTTTCTCCAATAAAATATTATTTATACCCAATCTATTTAACTCTCTACATGCGGTAGCACCTGCTGGACCACCACCTACAACCAAGACCCTACAACTTAATTTTTTCATCAATCTATTTTTAATCTTTTAAAGCCTTATAAACCCCAACTATACTAACTATAACAACTACAACTATAAATCCAACCATAACCCAATCTAAAATAGCCATTTTTAATCCTTTATCTCTTGATTTCTTAACTGTCCACAAGCACCAGAAATATCTAGCCCTTTAGACTCTCTAATAGTACAGTGTAACCCTCTTGAAGTTAAATAGTCCTGAAATTTTAACATACTCTCTCTATCTGGTCGTTTATATTCACTCTCTCCATAAGGATTAAAATATATTAGATTAACTTTAGATTTAATCCCATTAAGTAGAGATAGTAGTTTTTTAGCAGATTTTATATCATCATTTACACCTTTAATAACTAAATACTCAAACATTACTCGCTTTCTCTCATTAATTGGAAACTTTTTGACTGCATCTATAATAGATTTTATATTATAGGCTTTATTAATTGGCATTAGTTTTTCTCTTAACTCATCATCAACAGCATGTAGAGATATGGCAAGATTTACACCGAGTTTCATTTTTCCAAGTTTTACTATTTTAGAGCTTAATCCAGATGTTGAGATTGTCTGTCTATGTGGTGCTATTGCTAAACCGTTAGGTTCAGAAAATATCTTAGAGGATTGAGCAACAGCTTTTAGATTATCAAGTGGCTCTCCCATTCCCATATATACAATATTTAATCTTCTATTTGCCTCTATATTATTATCTCTCTTAATTATTCTAACCTGCTCTACAATCTCACCTGCTGTTAAATCTCTTAAAAATCCACTCTTACCTGTTAAGCAGAAAGAGCAACCAACTTTACAACCAACTTGACATGAGATACAGACTGTATATCTCTCTTTATGTTTTATAGCTCCATCACTATGATACTCTGCCTTTTTCATTAGAAGTAGGACTGCCTCAACTGTATTCCCATCTTTTAACTCAAATAGATACTTTTTAGTTCCATCTATACTCTCTTCTACTCTATCTATCTTTAATGGAGAAATCTCAAATCTCTCTTTTAACTCATCTCTTAATGGTTTTGGTAAATTTTTCATATCATCAAAAGATATAATATATTTATGATATAGCCATGAGTATATCTGTTTTGCTCTAAATTTTGGTTTTATAAGATTAGATAGCTCATCTTCTCTAAAATCTTGAATATTTGGTTTCATACTTTTCCTTTATATATTTTTCTAATCTTCTCATAGCCTCTTTATGATTTTTTATAAAATCTCTATGTGCATTCTTATCTGTATAGTTTGTTACAATAAAAACTCCACTAGCTTTAATATTAAATCTCTTTGCTACTTTTAATACAGAGAAAAACTCCATATTCTCTAATAGAATATTCTTTAAAATATAGTGTTTTGATATATTAAAATCTGTTGTTATATAATTAGAGGAGTTTATTATAGTTTCACATGAAACATTATTATAAGTTGATATAATATTCTTAATTGGTGTATATGAGTTAGCATTAAAAAAGCTATTCTCTATATTTGAAGCTACCTTAGACTCTACTATATCAAATATCTTATGATTACCATACGAACCTGCTGTACCTATAAATAGGATAGATTTAACCCTATTTTGCATTAACTCTTCTGTTAGATTTATTGCCATATCTATTAACCCAATGCCCATAGGTTTCGCAAAACTAAAACTCTCTATATCTCCTGCACATATTATCATCTAAATTCTCACAGCTATACCATTTGCTTTCAGATACTCTTTTAACTCCATAATATCAATCTCTCTAAAGTGAAATATAGAAGCAGCCAATGCTGCATCAGCCCTCCCCTTAGTAAAAGCGTCTCTTATATGCTCCATAGTTCCAGCTCCACCAGAGGCTATAATTGGAATATCAACCACTTCTGAAATGCGATAGTTTAACTCATTATCAAATCCTGCTTTTGTTCCATCTGCGTCCATAGATGTTACAAGTAACTCTCCTGCACCTCTGCTATATGCCTCTTTTGCCCAACTAATTGCATCTATTTTTGTATCATTCCTGCCACCATGAGTAAATATATGCCATCTATCTTTAGAAACTCTTTTTGCATCAATTGCTACAACAATACATTGAGAACCAAACCTCTTTGCACTCTCATTTATAAAATCGGGTCTCTTTATAGCAGAGGAGTTAATACTAACCTTATCACATCCAACATTTAGAAGATTATATATATCTTTTAGTTCTCTAATCCCACCACCAACAGTTAGAGGGATAAATACCTCTTTTGCAACCTCTTTAACTACATCTACTATAGTATCTCTCCCCTCATGTGAAGCTCCAATATCAAGAAATGTAATCTCATC
>JALWDJ010000039.1 GCA_027014605.1 Campylobacteraceae bacterium | reverse complement strand
AGAGGTTTTTTTGTTCTCCAACAGTGTGGATATGAGTGGGTGAATTTAGTAACTTTTAAAAGATTTTCGCTCAAAAGCTCTAAGATAGGCTCATTTGCTTTAAAGATGTGCATACCTACAAACTCTTTAGGGTTTGGAATTAGATTTAATCCAACTACCAACTCATCAAAACAGCCTCTCTCATCAACAGGCATAATAACATCAAGATTATATTTTAATCCAACTCTATAGTCATCTTCTCCATGACCTGGGGCAGTATGGACACAACCTGTTCCTCCGTCCATTAATACATGCTCACCCAATACTATAGTTGAAGTTCTACTATTTAGTGGATTTATAGCATTTAAATTTTCTAAATCTTTAGAGTTAAATCTCTTAATAATCTTACCCTCTATTACACCCTCATCTACCATAGCTTCATATCTAGCCTCTGCTACAATATATCCATCTCCACTTAAGATATATATCTCTTCAGGATTTAGAGAGATACCTGTATTTGATGGGAGTGTCCAAGGTGTAGTAGTCCAGATAATAACCCCTGCTTTTCCATCTATATCTAACTTCTCTTTAGCCTCATTGGATAGTTCAAAATTAACATAGATAGAGTAGTCCTCTTTATCCTCATACTCAACCTCTGCATCAGCTAAAGCAGTTCTAGCAGCCCATGACCAAAATATAGGTTTATGTCTCTCAACTAAAAGTCCTCTTTTAGCAATATCACAAAGAGTTCTATAGATATTTGCTTCAAATTTAAAGTCCATTGTTAAATAGGGATTATCCCAATCTGCCATAATTCCAAGTTGTTTAAAGCCTTTTTTCTGTCCATCAATAGCTTTTTGAGCTGTAATTCGACAAATCTCTCTAAATTTAGATATAGAGAGAGACTCTTTTTTAGCTCTTCCCATTTTATCTTCAACTTTTTGCTCAATTGGAAGTCCATGACAATCCCAACCAGGAGTAAAACGGATATTCTTACCTTGAAAATAGTTATACTTTACAATAATATCTTTTAGTGTTTTATTTAGTGCATGACCAATATGAATATCACCATTTGCATAGGGAGGTCCATCATGTAGAGTAAACATATCTGCACCCTCTCTTTTTGCTTTCATCTGCTCATATAGTTTCTCATCATACCATCTTTTATATCGTTTTGGCTCATTGTTTGGTAGGTTTCCACGCATTGGAAATTTTGTTTTTGGAAGTAATAATGTATCTTTGTAATCCATATAAATAACCTTATCTTAATAATTGGCGTGATTATATCTAAAAGTTAGTTTGGATATAATTATCAAAAAAAGAGTAATAGATTATGGTAAAAAAAATTATAGATATATTAAGCAATAGAGGGCATAGTATAACATTTGCAGAGAGTTGCACAGGTGGATTAATAGTATCAACCTTTACAAGAGTAGCTGGAGTATCATCTATCTTAAATGGAGCTGTAGTAAGCTACTCTAATGAGATAAAATCTAAATGGCTAGGAGTTAGGGAAGAGACCTTAATAAAATATGGAGCAGTTAGTAGTAAGTGTGTTAGAGAGATGTTAGATGGAGTTCTTAAGTTATCTAATGCAAATGGAGCTATTGCAGTAAGTGGAATAGCAGGACCAGATGGTGGAACTAAAGAGAAGCCTGTTGGAACAGTTTTTATTGGAGTTAAATATTTAGATAGAGTTGTAATTAAAAAATTTAATTTTAAAGGTAGTAGAGTAGAGATACAGAGGAAAGCAACAGATAGAGCAATTAAACTTTTTATGGACTATCTATTGATTTGAGGGAGTTGCAATATATTAGAGCTTTGGGTGCAGTATGCTATAATATTATTATATTAAGTAAGAAAGGAATTGCGATGCAATCAGAAAAATTATCATATTTTAATGGAAACATCACCATAGATGCAGATATTTGCAATGGAAAACCAACCATTAGAGGACAACGCATTACAGTGCAAACTATATTAGAATTTTTAAGTGCTGGAGAGAGCAACCAAGAGATACTTAAGCAGTATTCGACACTTACACAAGAAGATATACACACTTGTTTGGCTTTTGCAAAAAAAGTGACATGAATAAAACCTAAATCTACTACAACCAAAACCACAAAGAGTTAATAGAACAATACAACTTAGCTACACCTACTTCTCTACACAATCTCTTTAACCAATATATTCAAAAATCTCATAAAGTTATAGATATATTTTCTGAAGAAGAGGGGGTTTATGAGTTGTGATTTAAAAAGAACATAGATAATTTAATATTATAACTGTAAAATCTATTTTTAAAAAAATTAAATAATAGATTAGAGAGTTTTTATGTATAAAATAGAGTGGATGAAAGATAAAAATATACCAAGATTAAATGATTTTACAGATGATTCAATATTACCTCCAAGACCTGTATATTATGAAGAGTTGGATTTATTGGGATTTAATAAATATTGGAATTATCCAAAATCGGTTGAACCATTATTATGGGCAATAGGTAGAGATTACTATTTTAATGGTGAGAGAATTGGAAAAACTATTGGTGGTGATTTATATAATGCCCCAAAATTGGAAGTATATACAAAAAATTTATAATGATTATAAAAATAGAGTAGATTTTTTTGTAGTAAATCTACTTATAAAAAAGCGAAAAAAGCGATTAAACCTATAATAAAAAAAGGTTTTGAAGAGGAAGAACTATTTTAAGGAGCAAAAAAATGTATGCAACAGAGTTTCAAACAATCATCAACAACCCATATATAAAAATACCTGAATACGAAAAATTTAAAGGGCAAGAAGTTAGGATAATTGTTTTAAATATAAATGAAAAAAGTCATAAGCTAACTACCAATACAACTGATGAAGAAGATTTTATTGAATATTTGGCTAATAATCCTATTCAATTGGATAAAGATTTAAAGTTTTTATCAAGAGAGGAAGCTAATGAGCGATAAAATATTTATAGACTCCAATATCTTTTTATATACATTTGATAGTAGAGATGAGAAGAAACAAAAAATATCCAAAGAGATAATACTAAGCAAAAATCGTATTATTAGCATACAAGTTATAAATGAAGTTAGTAATAATTTAATCAGAAAATTTAAATTTGATAACAGTATGGTTAAAAGGTTTATAAAAAGTGCATATGAAAGATATGAAGTAATAGAATTTACACAAGAAACTTTTTTGTTGGCTTGTGATATACGAGAAAATTATAATATCTCTTATTATGATTCACTAATAGTCTCTAGTGCTATAAATGCAAAATGCACCATACTTTATAGTGAGGATATGCAACATAATCTTAAAATAAATTCACTTACCATTATAAATCCATTTAAGGAATAATCTTGATGTTAGATGAAAAGATTTTTTGAAAATGAATATGTATATAAAACAACAAAGAATTACTCTGTATTTGGAGGAAAAAATATTCCATCTTTTATTAAAGATTGGCTAATAAAGAGATATAGTGATGAGTTTGGTAATGTAGATTCAATAGCTATTAACAATTTTCTAAAAAAGCACATGCCTACTGATGATAAAAGTATAAAAAAGGAGATTTGGGAGGGAGAAGATAAAAAAATTCTCGCAAGGCTTATTATAGAGCCTGATATTAAGAAAGATATATTAAAATTTTCTATTCCTGATATTGGTATTAAATTTAATGAGAGTCACCAAAACTAGCACAAAACAGACAATCCACTAGCTGTAACTATAATTAATTATAAAAAAAAATTATAGTTAGGCAACCCTGTAATAGTTTTCAAGAATATATTTTATAGATTCTTTTT
>JALWDJ010000038.1 GCA_027014605.1 Campylobacteraceae bacterium | reverse complement strand
AAGACCCATACTTAAAAATGGAGAGTGTGAACTTATTATAAATTGGACATTTGGAAACAGTTGTAATAATTTTGGTAAAACTTCTTTTTGTAGTTTAATGTGTAAGTGTTTATCAATTTCATCAATTAAAACTATACCTGTAATCTTTTCTAACTTGATATTATTTTCTAGATTATCAGCTTGTCTAAGAATTTCTCCAAAAAGTGGCAATATTGATGCTTCACCAGATGATAGATTGAAAATTGTTGGATAAATTTGTTCTCCATTTATTTGTTTAACAATTTGGATTCTTGTTCCACCATATCCGCGAGGACCTATACCCAATCTTAAATTACCATAATTTTTTGCACTAATAGATTCAGTGATAATTAAATTAATATTTTGTTCTAATATATTTAGATTTTCATATCCGAGTTGATTATCCAAAACAATATCCATAATCCAGTTAGCCAGTTGAGGCAATCCCGTAATAACTTCTATTGGATTTGGTAAATAACCAAAAAAATCAAATTCTTTTCTAAAGTTCAATTTTATTTTATATGGATCATTTAAATAACCAGGTTGTTCATATCTATATGATGGAAAATATGTTAATAAATTATTTTTAAATATTTTATAAACTTTTTTTTTATTCAACTTTGAAGAAATTTTTTTAATATTGTTAGATTCTTTTAAATCGTTTTGAAAACTAGAAAAAGGAATTTTATTTTCAACTTTAATTGCTTTATTATATTCTTCTTCACTGCATTGATTTTCAATATCAAGATAATCAATATGCTCACTACCAGATTTAAATCTTAAATAAACAAAAGATGGTTTGTCAAAGTCTATATTATAAACGGGAGAAGATACTCTATAATATTTATTTTCTTTTCCCTCATATTCATTTTGGAAATATGGTCTAGCCATTTCATGAAAAGCATCTACAATATGAGATAGGATAGTTGTTTTTCCTTTACCATTAATTGCCATTAAAACTGCAATTTCATTTTCTGTAGAATCTAATTCTAATTTATCAAATGGAACTCTATTTATAAAAATTGCTTTTTCTAAGTATATTTTCATACTTCCCCTAATATAGATAGCTCTGCGAAGCACCATATGCTGAAATTTATAGCGATAGTGTAACTATTTATTTAAAAAATATTAAATCACAAATACCCTCAAAACTATAAAACAACAGATATATAAACATTTAAAACGCTTCACTTTTTAGATTATATCTCTTTAAACATAAATAGCTTCCTTTAGTCTCTCTATACTAAAATCATCTTTTACAGCAATCCTAACAAAACTACTATCTAAGAAGTCAAAATTGGAGCAGTCCCGCACCATAATCTTATATGGAATTAATAGGTTTTGAAACTCTTTTGCATCTATATTTAATTTTACTAATAGAAAATTTACAGATGAGGTATATATCTTATTTATATATCTACTCTGTTTTAAAACCTCTATAAGTTTATCTCTATTATTAGAGTCTCTTACTCTCTTTTTAAAAGTTTTATCTTTTAGAGACTCTATTATATATCTACTATCAAACTCTGAAATCTTCCATATCGGCTCTTTTTCTCTCAATCTAACTATATTTTCACTATTTGAGATGACTCCACCAACTCTAATACCAGCAGAGCCATAAAATTTTGTCATAGATTTTAAGATATATAATCTATCATAGCTTTTTATATATTTTACTGCTGATTGAAAAGTTGTAAAATCTAAAAATGACTCATCTATTAGTAGGGTACAATTTTTATCTCTACACTCTTTAATTAGAGAGTCAATATTATAAAATTTTCCATCAGGAGTTGAGGGATTTACAAATATAACTAATGAGTTTGGAATTATATTATATCTCATATGCAATAATCTATTAATATACTCTATGCTATATCCATTTATTAAAGAGGCTTTTTTATACTCCAGATATATAGGAGCAAATAGAGTACATCTATCTAAATTAAACTCTCTAAATAGGGAGTATATGGCACTAGTTGCTCCATTAAAGAGTTCTAACTCATCTATATTAACTCCATACTCTTTTGCTATAGTTTTATATAAAATATCATAATTTGGATATGAGGATATATTTTGAATATCTATATCTACTCTTGGTTTTATAAAATTGATA
The DNA here is from genome assembly GCA_027014605.1 of Campylobacteraceae bacterium. GTDB lineage: Bacteria > Campylobacterota > Campylobacteria > Campylobacterales > Sulfurovaceae > UBA1140. The sequence goes on along the minus strand of JALWDJ010000038.1, from coordinate 9,849 downwards.
TTTGAAGATAAATCAATTATCTCATCTATGCTACAACTAATCTTTTTTGCAAAATTGGTTATATCTCCACCATGTTTAAAATACATTTTTTTCCTTTTTATTCTTGATATATTAACATTTTTTAGTTAACATCATCACACTTTTATAAACATTTTGCTACTCTAAGTAAAAAACTATAAGAATGGAAAAAAATGTTAATAGATGGACACGGTAGAGTTGTTAATTATCTTAGGGTATCAGTAACAGAAAGATGTAATTTCAGATGTCAATATTGTATGCCTGAAAAGCCATTTTCTTGGGTTCCAAGGGAAAATTTACTATCATTTGAAGAGCTATTTCTTTTTATAAAAGTTGCAATAGATGAGGGTGTTAATAAAATCCGTATTACAGGTGGAGAACCTTTATTGAGAGAGGATTTAGACTCTTTTATAAAAATGATAAGTGACTATAAATCAGATATAGATTTAGCTATCACTACAAATGGATACCTATTATCAGATGTTGCTAAAAAGTTAAAAGACGCAGGACTTAAGCGATTAAATATCTCTTTAGATAGTCTAAAGCCTGAAGTTGCACATAAAATAGCACAAAAAGATGTATTAACTAAGGTTTTAAAAGGTATAGATAGGGCATTAGAGGTTGGATTAGGTGTAAAGATAAATATGGTTCCTCTAAAGGGTATTAATGATAATGAGATATTGGATATTATGGATTTCTGTAAAAAAAGAGATATAAAAGTTAGATATATTGAGTATATGGAGAACCGTCATGCAATGGAGACTCTTAGAGGAATGCATGGAAAGGAGATTTTATCTAAAGTAAAAGAGAGACATAAGATTTATGCTTTAGGTAGAGAGGGAGCTAGTCCATCTTTTAATTATAAAATAGAAGATGGATATGAGTTTGGACTTATTGACCCCCATAAACATGATTTTTGCCAAAGTTGTAACCGTATAAGATTAACAGCAGAAGGGAATTTAATTCCATGTTTATATTTTGATGAAGCATTAAGTATTGCAAAATCTGTAAAAGAGGGAGATATTAAGGGTGCTAGTGAAGTTTTAGCAAAAGTATTAAAAGATAAACCAAAAGAGAATAGGTGGAGTATAGGGAGTATGGAAGATGAAGATATATCAACTAGAGCTTTTTATCAAACAGGAGGTTAATAAGAGATGTTCTATTTAGTTGAACAGTTTTTCTCTATTCAAGGGGAGGGAAAATATGCAGGTATTCCATCTTACTTTTTAAGGACAGGTGGGTGCAATCTTTCATGTGCTGGTTTTGGAGCTAAATATAAAATTAATGATTTAGAGTGTGTAGGTTGTGATACATATTTTGCTGTTGACTCACATTTTAGTTCACAATGGAAAAAGATTACTGATTCAAAAGAGTTTATAAAAGGTTTAGATAAATCATTTAAAGAGATAGGTTATCTACCACATGTTGTAATTACAGGTGGAGAGCCTCTATTATATTATGCAGATAGAGTTTTTTATAGTATTATTAAATGGCTTATTAGAAGAGGAGTTCAGGTTACTTTTGAGACTAATGGAACTATTGAGATAGATTTTGAGAGATATAGTGCTTATAAGAAGTGTATATTTGCACTATCAATTAAACTAAGCAATTCAAGTGAGGATTTTAATAAAAGGATAAATTTTAAAGCTATAAAATCTATCTTAGCCAACTCAAAAGATAGTTTTTTTAAATTTACAATTACTAAACAACTTATTAATACTACAGCATTAGGAGAGATTGCAGTAGTAATACAAGATTGTAAAAATCCATTAGTATATTGTATGCCTGTAGGTGAAAGCAGAGCTACAATTTGGCATAATGATAGAGCTGTATTTGAGTTTTGTATGAAATATGGTTTTGTATATAGTGATAGATTACATATCCGTATTTTCGATACAACACAAGGGGTTTAAGATTGATTAAATAGTATCAAAAGATACTATTGATATGTTAATTTACACAAGGGTCAATAACCGAATTTTGATTAGGATATAAATATACTTCAACTCTTCTATTTAATGCCCAATTTGTAGGATTTGTATTTGGTGCAATAGGTTTGGAGAATGAACACCCTTTAGAGTAGATAGGATTAGCAATTCCACCATTTTTAAGTATATTTGCAACAGATATAGCTCTCTGTTCAGATAGTTTTAAGTTATATTCATAACCACCTCTATTATCTGTATGTCCTACTGTTTGAATTATCATATTAGGATATTTTCTAAATACAGGTAGCATATTTTCTATCTCAGCTCTAGCTGATGGTGTTGGATTTGCAGAGTTTGTTGCAAACATTCTTCTTGAACGAAACATAATCTTTACAAATTTATCTGTATTTGATACAACTAAATCCTTATTAGGATTTTTTTCTGCTGTTGGACTATTATCTACATTTGTATTGAGAACTTGTGCTACCTCTTTTGCCTGTTGGTCTAAGCTATATCCAATAGCAGCTCCAATTGCAGCACCAGATGCAGCACCAATTGCAACTCTTCTTCCTCTATGGGTATGTTTAGTATCGGTTGCTCCTCCAACAATAGCACCAAGAACAGCACCTCCAATCGCCCCTATTTGTGTTTTACTCATTCCACTATTAACACCTCCTTGTTGAGATGCAGTACAACCAACTAGTAGTAGAAGAGCTATAGATGATGATATAACACCTGTTAATAATCTTCTTTTCATTATATCTTTTCCTTATTTTTTATTGATTATAGGAGATTTTTGTATATTTTTTGTGAAAATTAACTATCTCTACTTCCAGGTTTTATAGCTTTACTACCTGTTTTACACATAGGACACTCATCAGGAGAGAACATTTCAAATTTAAAATCTGCTAAAGCAAAAAATGGTATATCTTTTGGAAGTTTACACTCTTTTTGTGATTTTATATTGCTATTTTCTCTTTTGCAAAAGCCTCTATTAGCTAAAGATGCAAAAGCTACAATATTGCCACCAAGTTCTTGGATTATTTTAGAAGCTTCCATAGCAGAGCCACCTGTTGTAATAATATCTTCACATATTATTATCTTTTCACCCTTTTTTATTTCAAATCCACGACGAAGTTGCATTGTGCCATTCTTTCTCTCTACAAAGATAGAACGAACATCTAATGCACGAGCAAGTTCATATCCAGCTAATACTCCACCTAATGCAGGAGCACATATAGTATCTATTTCAATTCCACTATCTCTTATTTGTTTAGCCAAGGCAGAGGCTAAAATTTCTGCTCTTTTAGGCTCTTCTAAAACCTTTGCACTCTGAAGATAACGGTTAGAGTGATTTCCACTAGATAAAATAAAGTGTCCCTCTAGTAGTGCATTAGCTTCTTTATAGATTTTTTCTATATCCATATTTAAACCTTCAATATATCAGCTTGTTTTATTGAAAATAGTTTATCTACTTCAGCTACACTATTATCTGTAATTTTTTGAATTTCATTATGAGCTTTTTTTGATTCATCTTCAGTTATCTCTTTTGCTTTTTCTAGCTCTTTAATATCTTTGTTACTATCTTTTCGTATATTTCTAATGGCAATTTTTGCCTTTTCACTCATAGCTTTTGCTTGTTTTACAATCTGTTGTCTCTGTTCAGTTGTCATTGGAGGAAAATATAATTTTATAAAATCTCCATCATTATTTGGATTAACACCTATATTTGCACTCTGAATTGCTTTTTCAATTGAAGATAACATATTTTTCTCCCAAGGAGTAATAGATATGGTAGTAGCATCTAAAGCTATTACATTTCCAACTTGATTTAATGGTGTTAGTGTTCCATAATAGTCAACTCTAATATGGTCAACAATATTGGTTGTAACCTTACCTGTTCTAAGTGTAGAGAAGTCTCTTTTTAAAGCCTCAATACTCTTTTTCATCTGTTCTTTTGTATTATCATAAATTTCATTTAACATTATAATATCCTTATTGTTAAGTTTTAGTAATGAATTTTACCTTTTTTTTGCTTTATGAAGAGTTCATAATATATAGATTTAAAAGATGGAGGTTAAACCTCCATAATTATATTATTTTGCTGGAGCACTATTATTATCTACAGTTTTAGGAACTGCAGTTGAAGTTGATATTTTATCAGCTACAGATTTATTTTTATTTTGATTATATAAATAACCCATTGCTAATGTGTTCATTACAAAAAGTAGAGCTAATACAAATGTAGCTTTTGCTAAAAAACTAGCAGGACCTTTAGCCCCAAACATTGACTCATTACTGCCACTATAAGCACCAAGACCAATACTTGAACTTTTTTGTAATAAAACAGCAATAATAATAGCAATTGCTAAAATAACTTGAATAACTAATAGGGTTGAAGTCATTTGTTTCCTCTTAATAGTTGGAGATTTATCTCCAAATTGGGTATAATTTTGGCGATTATACCCTAAATTAATTGAAATAGAGATTATGAATGTAAGAGAAGAATTTTCAAGGTTTGCAGACCTTTATGATAGATATAATATTATACAGAGTAAAGTTGCTAAAAAATTAACTTCACAAATAGATATTAAAGATTATAATAGAGTTTTAGATATAGGTTGTGGAAGTGGTTTAGTATATAAAAATGTAGTTAATAAAATTAGATTTAGGGAGTTTATAGCATTAGATTTCTCTAAAAAGATGTTAGATATTCATCCAACTTCCAAAGATATAAAGAAAATATGCTTTGATTTTAATAAAATAGAGGATTTTAGTATCTTAAAAGATAATAGTTATGATTTTATAATATCATCATCTGCACTTCAATGGAGTAGAGATTTAGATATGACCTTAAAAGAGATAAGTAAATTATCTAATCTATTCTATTTTTCTATTTTTACATCAGGTACTTTTAAAACTTTACATAAAATTGGAGGTATTAAATCTCCAATATATTCTAAAGGGCAAATAGAAAATAGTATAAATAAATATTATAATACATCGTTTGAACTTATTCATTATAAATTAGAGTTCTCTAGTGTTTATGAGATGTTGAGATATATAAAAAGGAGTGGAGTAAGTGGTGGTAAGAGAAAGTTAACTTATATAGAGACGAAAAATATTATTAGAAACTATCCTCTTAACTATTTAGAGTTTGAAGTACTTTTTATAAAAGCAATCTCTAAGTAGTTGTATAATTTAAAAAGTAATTTTTTTCTAATTCATAAATTTCATATCTAATCTGTTTAAATCTCTTACTATATTCAGTATTCTTAAGTTTGAATATCTCTTCAAGTACTCTTGAAGACTCCTCTGTCCTTGAGAAATTTGCAATAATTACACTCTCGATACTTTTTCTTGAGAGTTCACTCTTTGTTGAATTTTTTTGAACATCACCTAAAATATCACGATATTGAAGTCTTTGCTTACTATACATACCCTGAAGTTGATGTCGTAACTCTTTTATTTTAGATGTTATATTTCTATCATCATGTATATATCTACATACATCTTCAACAACTCTGAGTCCCTCTTTAAGACGGTTTATATTTGCATCAATTAATCTTTCTATCTTTGGATTAATATCATCCAAAGATTTACTATTTTTACTATTAGTCATCACCTGGGAATAGACCTAATAGTTGAAGTATTGCTGTAAACATATTTAGAAAATCTAAATATAATGATACTGCCGCATCTACTTCTGAATCATAAGCACCATTTGCGATATTTTGTGTATCGTATATGGTAAAAATAGAAAAAAGTAACAAAATACCAGCAGTAATTATTATATGCATTATTGGACTTTTTAATATAAAATAGTTTACTAATGATGCTACAATAACTATGATTAAAGTTATAAAGAGTGGTTTTCCCCAATTTGAAAAATCACTTTTTGAATTAATTGCAAATATACTTAATGCTCCAAATAGAACTGATGTCATTAAAAAGGCTGTTCCTATTGTTCCACCACTTCCTGCTCCTATCAATGAAGCAAGTAAAGGAACTAAAGATACTCCTGTTAAAAATGTAAATGCAAAAAGCATAAATAGATTTAAACCAGGTTTACCTTTTGACATCCCTAATCCAAAAAATAGAATTAGTAATTCTGCTCCAAATATAAACCATTTATATTGCATTACAGCCATAGCATAAGGCATTGTTACATAAGCACCAACAGCAGCAGCAACCATACTAGCTGCTAAAAGTTGATATGTCTTTTTCATAAAATTAACACTAGCACTCTCTCCTACTTGAGCATATCCTGCATTAATTGTCTTATTAGTATAATCTCTATCATAAAGAGCCATTATTATATCCTTTTATAATTTAGTATATAAAATTATTTTGTCAAGTATATTTAGTTGAAGTTTAAAATAAGTTGAAAAGAGTTTGATTTTTTAGTTAAAAGAGAGAAAAAATCTCTCTTTTTATTAATAGATACCTAAAGACTCCATTGTAGCCATAGATAATCCAGCTACAGGTAATCCTTTAGCTTTTTGGTAAGCTCTTACAGCACTTTTTGATTCACTTCCCCAAACACCATCAATTGCTCCATGGTAATAGCCTTCATTTTTCAATGCTCTCTGAACACCTCTAATCATTGTTGAGTTTATACTTGTTTTACATACAACAGGAACCCATTTAGCATAACCCTCTGCAATTTTTTTCTTTTTAGTTATAGTTTTATATTTTGCAGGGATTGGAATAGTTCTAGTTGTTGCTGGTTGAATTAGTTTTTTAATTCTTATTGTTGTATATTTAGCAGGTGTTCTAACGGTTCTAGTTGAAGCTGGTTTTGCAACTACCTGTTTTGGAACTTTAGCATATTTAGCAGGAACTGCTACTAGACATATTCTATTACACTGATTTGTAGCTCTTGTACTAGCATTTTTTCTGCTAGCATCGCTCCAAGTATAGTGACCATCAGCAACTTTTTTAGTTTGAGTTACAGTTTTATATTTAGCTGGAACAGGAATTGTTTTTGTTGTTGCAGGTTGAACCAACTCTTGAACCTGAACAGTTTTATATACAGGTGGAGTTTTAACTTTTCTTGTCATAGCTGGTTTTGCTACTACCTGTTTTGTTACAGTCTTATATGTAGCTGGGATTTCAACTAAACAGACAACCTCTGATTGATTACAACCTCTATCTTCACATCTAGTCTTTTTCCACTCTGTTCTAGCTGGTGCAATTTGAACTTTTTGTCTTACAGTTTTATATTGTGCAGGGATTTTAATTAATCTCTCTGTACCCTCTGATACTAAAACTTTTTTAGTTACAGTTCTATATCTAGCAGGAATAGCAATAACTTTTTGAGTAGGCTCTGCAGCTAATATTTTTTGTGTAACTGTTTTATATTTTTCTGGTATATAGTGTTCATAATAACATGTTCCAGGTGTTGCACCACTAATATTCATACCAGCAGCGGCAGCTGATTGAACACATGTATCTGATGCTTCAGGTGCATTTGGGCTAAGACTAGTTCTCCATGTCTGTTGAGCAGGTTTCACTAACATCTTTTGATAGACTGTTTTATATACAGGAGGTGTAGTAATTACTCTCTCTGTTCCATCACTAATTTTTATCTTTTGAGTTGTCCAACCATATTTAGCAGGAATTACCTCCACTCTTTCACTAGGTTCACTTACTAATACTCTCTCTGTAGTTGTAGTGTATTTAGCAGGGAAAAATGCTTTTGTAAAACATTGACCAGGTCTTGCTGGTGGAAGGTCATCTCCATCTATTGCTGATTGTGCATTTACTGTAGCCATTAAACTAGAGACAACTAATGATAACTTAAGTGTATTTTTTATTGTCATAACATTCTCCTATGTATTTATATGCAAAAAATTAACGCATATAAGAATTATATATCTATTTTTCTCATTTTTAGCTTAAAACAAAATATAATACTAAAAAATATTATCTTTTAATATAATATATAAAAAAATAATTTATATTACTTTTGCATTATTACAACATTTCAAGCAAAAATATTATACTAAAAAAAAACTTAAAAAAATATATTAATTTGAGAATTATTGGAAAGTTTTATATAAATTAAAAGAGATAGTTATTATCTCTTTTAATTATTTTAATAGATACCTAAAGATTCCATTGTAGCCATAGATAATCCTGCTACAGGTAACCCTTTAGCTTTTTGGTAAGCTCTTACAGCACTTTTTGATTCACTTCCCCAAATACCATCAATTGGTCCATGATAATAGCCTTCATTTTTCAATGCTCTCTGAACACCTCTAATCATTGTTGAGTTTATACTTGTTTTACATACAACAGGAACCCATTTAGCATAACCCTCTGCAATTTTTTTCTTTTTAGTTATAGTTTTATATTTTGCAGGGATTGGAATAGTTCTAGTTGTTGCTGGTTGAATTAGTTTTTTAATTCTTATTGTTGTATATTTAGCAGGTGTTCTAACGGTTCTAGTTGAAGCTGGTTTTGCAACTACCTGTTTTGGAACTTTAGCATATTTAGCAGGAACTGCTACTAGACATATTCTATTACACTGATTTGTAGCTCTTGTACTAGCATTTTTTCTGCTAGCATCGCTCCAAGTATAGTGACCATCAGCAACTTTTTTAGTTTGAGTTACAGTTTTATATTTAGCTGGAACAGGAATTGTTTTTGTTGTTGCAGGTTGAACCAACTCTTGAACCTGAACAGTTTTATATACAGGTGGAGTTTTAACTTTTCTTGTCATAGCTGGTTTTGCTACTACCTGTTTTGTTACAGTCTTATATGTAGCTGGGATTTCAACTAAACAGACAACCTCTGATTGATTACAACCTCTATCTTCACATCTAGTCTTTTTCCACTCTGTTCTAGCTGGTGCAATTTGAACTTTTTGTCTTACAGTTTTATATTGTGCAGGGATTTTAATTAATCTCTCTGTACCCTCTGATACCAAAACTTTTTTAGTTACTGTTCTATATCTAGCAGGAATAGCAATAACTTTTTGAGTAGGTTCTGAAGCTAATATTTTTTGCGTAACTGTTTTATATTTTTCTGGTATATAGTGTTCATAATAACATGTTCCAGGTGTTGCACCACTAATATTCATACCAGCAGCTGCTGCTGATTGAACACATGTATCTGATGCTTCAGGTGCATTTGGGCTAAGACTTGTTCGCCACTCTTGATGTGCAGGTTTGACTAACATCTTTTGATAGACTGTTTTATATACAGGAGGTGTAGTAATTACTCTCTCTGTTCCATCACTAATTTTTATCTTTTGAGTTGTCCAACCATATTTAGCAGGAATTACCTCTACCTTTTCACTTGGTTCACTTGCTAATACTCTCTCTGTAGTTGTAGTGTATTTAGCAGGGAAAAATGCTTTTGTAAAACATTGCCCAGGTCTTGCTGGTGGAAGGTCATCTCCATCTATTGCTGATTGTGCATTTGCTGTTGTTAACATAGCTATTGCAATAAGTGATGATAACCTAAGTGTAGCTTTAATAGTCATAATATTCTCCTAATGTATTTATATGCCAATGAAATTAACGCATTAGTAATTATAAATAAGTTTTGCTATTGCTTTCCTTAAAACAGAAAATAATATTAAAAATACTTTTCTATAATGAATTAATCTAGTATGTTTAAAAATAACATAAACATTTAATAATATTACTATCCATATAATACTTTTTTCTGTTATGGATATTCTATATATTTATTATATTATATATAGTAAGAGTATTGAGTAAAAAAGTAAAAAAAGTTTTTTTTACCTTTTTTTTTAAAAAGAAACTTGACATAAAAGAAAAATTTGTCTATAATACGCCTCCACAAACCAATTAGAGTTTGTAGAGATAAAAAATGGTCTTTAACAACTAAATATAAGTAAATAGAAAATCAAGTCTATCTGAGATTTAAT
>JALWDJ010000037.1 GCA_027014605.1 Campylobacteraceae bacterium | reverse complement strand
CTAGTAGCTCATAATTTAGATTTTGATTTATCTATGTTAAAAAAATATGGATTTAATAATAAATTTAAATTAATAGATACATTACAATGTTCTAAACATATATTTGAAATAAATGAACAAATAACTAGTATATATAAGCTTTCAAATTATAGATTACAAGCTTTTAGATATTTATTGTTAACTGAAGATGAAGAGAATGAGGAAGCTAATAAATATGGAGTCAAAATAAAACCTCATAATGCAATTGGAGATGTTATTATATTAAAATTATTTTTAAGAAAGTTATATATAAAGGTTCAAAAAAAATATAAGCTTAATGGTATAAAAAATATTTTAGATAAATTAGTAGATTTGACAAAAGAACCAGCAAAAATTAAAATATTAAATTTTGGTAAATATAAAGGAAAAGGCATAGGAGCGATATATCAGGAAAATCCTAATTACATAAAATGGTTATATAAAGAACAAGAAGAGGCAAAAAATAATAATGATAAAAAATATGACAAAAATTTATATCATACTTTAAGGAAGCAATATAAATAGAATTTTGAGCATAGGAAAGCTATTATTTATATATGTGGGTTGCAAGATATTCCATTATAATATAAAATAATAATTTTAAATAAAAAATATAAAACAAAGAATATATTTGCTAAAATAGAATAAAAAGGCTCAAAGATGTTTCAGATACTCTTATCTCTATTTATAGGTGTCATTATAGGTTGGAATTTTCATATATATTTTATGGCATTAGAGCCTAAAAAGATACCTATTATTACTCCTATTCCGACTACTACTCCAACCCCTATTAAGAGTAGAATAGTAGTTGAAAAGAATATATGCAAACCTAAAATTATAATATTAAAATCAGAAAATAATAGTACCACTGTAACTATTAATAGTAGAAAAGATAGTTTTAAAGATTTATTATATGGTGGAGGATTTAATGAAGCTATGGGAATATATATGGAGGCAAATGAGACAAAGCTAAAAGAGTATAGATTAGTAGTAAATGAATATTTTAATAATAGATATAAGAAAAATCCACAAAAGATTATTGATGAGATAGTTCAATATATAGAACTAGAGCCAAACTCATTAGATACTAAACTATATCTTGTAGATATATATAAAGAGAGAGGAGAGTTTACTAAGGCTATAGATATGCTTTTTAACCTAAGAGATACAGAAGATAATAGTACTATTGAGAGTAGTCTAAATAGTACAATATCAGAATATATAAAGCGATTAAAAAAGGGTAATGAGTTAAAAAAACTTATCTCCTTTTTAGAGGATTTAATATATAGAGATGGCTCTTCTAAATATATTATAGAGTTGGCTCAAATATATAGTGAGTTAGAGGATTATAAAAGAGTAGAAGAGCTATTAGAAAATATAGATAGCAGCTCAGAATATAGTGCTAAAAAGGTATCTATATTAAAAGAGATTAAAGCAAAAGAGAAGGAGTTAGCACAATATCAATATAAGATACCAATTATAAAAATTAAGAGTGGTGCAGGATATATTGTTCATGCAGTTGCTAATGGTGTAGAAATTCCTCTATTGATTGATACAGGTGCTACATATACTCTAATAGATAAAGATATATTACCCTTAATTAATTTAGAAAAAGAGATAACTCTAAGTACAGCAGGTGGATTGGTAAGTGCAAATTTTGCACACTTAGATAGTTTTATATTAGATAATATAGAGTTAAATAGCTTTAAAGTTACTATTGCCCCTTTTAAAAATAGAGCCTTTAATGGTCTGCTCGGTATGAACTTCTTTAATAGATTTGATTTTAAGATAGACCAACATAAAAATTTACTATATCTAAAAATGAAAGATTAATTGGTTAAAATACAAACTAAAAATGGATATTTTAATATGTATGGATTTTATAGAGTAGCAACTGCTGTTAATAAGAGTACTATTGCCAACCCAGATAAAAATGCAAAAGAGATAGTTTCACTTCTAAAAGAGGCTTATAGCAAAGAGGTATCTATTGTTGTATTTCCAGAATTAACACTTACAAGCTATACAGCTTCTGACCTATTTTTAAATCAGATGTTACTTCAAGCCCAAAACAGCTCAATTAAGTTTATATTAGAAAAGAGTAAAGATATATCAACCATAGCTATAATAGGAGTTATAACTCTATATAGTAATAGACTATATAACTCTGCTATGGTTATACAGAATGGAAAAATCTTAGGGATAGTTCCAAAGATATATCTTCCAAATAGAAAAGAGTTTTATGAGAAGAGACAGTTTAATTCAGGTAGAGATATAAGAGATAGCTATATAGAGAATATACCATTTGGGATAGATTTACTATTTAAATATCAAGATATACTATTTGGAGTAGAGATTTGTGAAGATTTATGGGCAATCACTCCACCTAGCAATAGTATGGCAAGTAGTGGAGCTAATCTTATTGTTAATCTTAGTGCAAGTAATGAGTTAATTGGAAAGGCAGAGTATAGAAGAGAGCTAGTGAAAACTCAGAGTGCAAGATGTATGGGTGCTTATCTATATAGCTCCTCTGGAGTAGGGGAGTCCACAACCGATACAGTCTTTGGAGGTCACTCTATTATTGCAGAGTATGGCTCTATATTAGCAGAGGGGGAGAGATTTTCTATGGAGAGTAGTCTAATAACTGCCGATATTGATATTGAGAGACTAAATTGGTTAAGGGTGAATGAGTCAAGCTATACAGATAGCAATATTGAGCCATTTAGAGTTATAGATACAAATTCAACTCCAAAAATATCAAAATTAGATAGATATATAAATCCTAACCCATTTGTTCCATCTATCTATCAAGATAAACAGATGAGGTGTAGAGAGATTACAGATATTCAAGCTCATGGATTAATTAAGCGAATGAGTGTAGCAAAGATTAAAAGGGCTGTTATTGGTGTATCGGGAGGACTTGATTCTACTCTAGCACTTCTATCGACTCATAAGGCATTTAATATAATGGGTTGGGATAGTAGAGATATTATAGCTATCACTATGGCAGGATTTGGAACAACCTCACAGACAAAAAATAGTGCTATAGAGCTTTGTAAAAGTTTAGGGGTGACTCTTAGAGAGATAGATATTAGAGATATATCCCTTAAAGAGTTTGATTTAATTGGACACGATAGAGATGATTTAAGTGTAACCTATGAGAATGTTCAAGCACGAGCTAGAACTTCTATACTTATGAATGTAGCAAATAGAGAGAATGGATTAGTTATTGGTACAGGTGATTTAAGTGAGATAGCTCTTGGTTGGAGTACATATAATGGTGACCATATGAGTGCTTATGCTCTAAACTCTGGAGTACCTAAGACTCTTATAAAATATGTAATAGAGTACTATAAAAGCAATAAAAAAATATCTCATATCATTGATAATATCTTGAATACTCCAATTAGCCCAGAACTTCTACCACATAAAGATAATAAGATAACTCAAAAGACAGAAGATATTATAGGTTCATATAGATTAAATGATTTTTTCCTATACCACTTTATTAAATATGGAGCAAAACCATCTAAGATACTATTTCTAGCCGAGATTGCTTTTAGAGATGAGTTTAGTAGCCAAGAGATTAAAAAGTGGCTTAAGAGTTTTATATGGAGATTTTTTACTCAACAGTTTAAACGCTCATGTATGCCAGATGGACCAAAAGTTGGAACAATATCCTTAAGCCCTAGAGCAGATTGGAAAATGCCAAGTGATGCAGATATGGAGGTTTGGTTGGAGAATTTAATCTAAAAATATAAATATTATAAAATATATTTATTTGTTTTATAATAGCAAAGAAACCTCCATCCTTTAAGATGGGGATAAATTTAATTTTTAAAGAGTTAAATCCATAATTCTTTTTGTTTTAGAAATTGTTTCATGGTCTAAAGCTCTATCATTATCATCTATCTCTTTCATAATTTTTGCCATTACAACAAGTAATGCTCCAATAATTTCTGGTAATTTATTTTTTGTATCTTCACTTAATTCATATTTAAGAGGTGTTATTTTTGTTAAAAAATCTAAAACATCATTTAAAGCTATCTCCTCTTCTAACTTTCTTAAGCTAATAATTGTCTCTTGAAGACCTTTTGTAATTGGTAAATCAGATTCCCAAATAATATCTCTTCCATTTAAATTTGCATTTCGTTCTGCTGCAATTAATAAATCAATTAATTTTGTTTCTGCAATATCTGTAATCTCTTTTGCATGACCTTTTTTTATATCTATTGAACCTGCTTTTCTAAAAAGTGCTTCTAGTTTTGTAAATCCTACTACTGCCATATTTTTCCCTTTTTTTAAATAGCATTGCATTTGCTAAATAGTTTTTATTAAATTTATTTAGTTTATTAACTAAATATTTGGGAATTATATATTAATAAATAAGATTATTTTGCTACTTAAGTAGCATTTATAGTGGTAAATTGATTTTTTTAATATTTTTTTTCTGTTTATTGAACCTTATTTTACTAAATTATAGATTATGGAAAAGAATTGCAAATTATATTTTATTCAAATTAGTTTAGTGAATAGTATGAAACTTTTTTATATAGTTTTAAAAGCTCTATCTGTGCATCATATTTATATATATTTTGGTCTAACTCTCTAATCTTTAGATTGTTTTCTACTATTTGAGTATCATAACTAGTATTATCTCCTGCCTTCTCTAAGTTTTGAGTGGTTAAAAGCATACTAGAGTAGTTTGAGGCATCTTCAATAGATAGTGCAATTTTTCTATCTATAATATCTAATCTCTTTTTTATTAAAATATACTCATTTATTACCCTTTTTCTCTCTTCATCTAGTGAGATTTGAGCATTCAGATACTCTAATTTGGATTTTTCTATATCTCTATATGAATTTATATTAATTGGTAGAGATACTTTAAATCCATAGGTGTAGTATTCTGTTTTTATTGGAGAGTTTTTAAATAGTGGATTTTTATCCTCATTTACATATCTAGTTGATATAGATATTTCAGGTAGATATTTTGCCCATGTCATATATTTATAATGTTTTTTTTCTTCTACTCTAAATCTATCTCTTTTTAGCTCTAATTGTAAGTTGGTATATATATCTCTATCTAATAAAGTAAAATTTGGAAGAGTTATCTCATTAGGATTTTTATCACTCAATAGAGAAAAATCACTCTCTAATTTAGCCCGTTTCATCTCTAACTCTAATTTAGAGGTTATATCTTGATTTCTTTTAAGTAAAGCTCTATCAAGAAGAGTTCTATTTGTAACTCCTGCACTATAGCTCTCTTTTTGAATTAAAATATCTAACTCATCATTTTTAATAAGAAGATTTAATTTTTCTATCTCTAAGTCAAATTTTTTTAGATTAAAGAGGATATTTATAGCTCTATAGATTAACTCTCTTCTCTTTAGCTCTATATCTATACTATTAGCTTCTCCTAAAGCTTTAGCATACTTAATGGCCTCCCATATTCCACCCATTTTAAAGATAGGTTGATTAATTGCTATAATAAACTGTCCTGTATTAGTAGTTTTATTAAATTGAGTAGAGTAATTTTTAGAGTACTCTACTATTATGGGGTTTATCCATGACTTTTCAAGTTTTAATGCCTCTACTTTTATTTTCCTTTTTTTTATATCTATTAAACTATTTTGATTGGAAGATAAAATATCTGCTAATTCATCAGAAGCAAATAGAAAACTAGATAGTAATAATAGCTTTTTCAAACCGTTTAAATCCTTCATCTATCTCATCTTTGGTAATAGTGAGTGATGGTAAAAATCTTACAGTATTTCGTCCTGCTTTTAAGATGATTAATCTCTGTTTCATAGAGTTTTTCATAACTTTTGTTACTATATCCCCATTTTTAGCTCTAAGCCCTCTCATAAGTCCTAATCCCACCTCTTTATCAAAGAGGTTATCATATCTTTTTGCTATATTTTTAAGTTTTTGCTCAAAATATATAAAAGTATCATGGAGTTGTCCACTATCATATAGCTCATTTAAAATATCCAATACAGCAATTCCAGCTGTAGTACTTAGATAGTTTCCTCCAAATGTACTCCCATGGTCACCTGCTGATAGTATTGCTTTATGTTTAGTCATAACTGCACCAATTGGAATACCACCACCTAAACCCTTTGCCATAGTTATAATATCTGGTTCTATATTATATAGATTACTAGCTAACATCTCACCTGTTCTATATACTCCTGTTTGAACCTCATCAACTATAAGTAGTATGCTTTTACTCTTTAGAAATTTTGCTAACTCTTGAACCTTATCTCTATTAAATGGTTGTACTCCACCCTCTCCTTGAACAAGCTCTAATAGTACAGCTACTGTCTCATCATCAATAGAACTATATATATCATCTATATCTTTAACATAAGAGAACCCTGCTGGATATGGAGAGAAATTTGGTGAGTGAAAACTCTCTTGTCCTGTAGCTTTTACAGTTGTAATTGTTCTTCCATGAAATGAGTGTTCTAGTGTGATGACTTTATATCTTTTCTTTTTAAATTGAGTCTCACCATATTTTCTTGCTATCTTAATAGCACCCTCATTAGCTTCAGCTCCAGAGTTTGCAAAAAAGACTGCTCCATTATAGTTACTAAGTTCACAAATTCTTTTAGCTAGTTTTACTTGTGGCTCTATAACTTGAAGATTAGATATATGTATGATATTTTGTGCCTGTTGACATATAGCATTAATTAATTTAGGATTATTGTGTCCTACACTATTTACTGCAATTCCTGATGCAAAATCTATATAGTCTAATCCTCTATCATCAAATATAGTTGAACCCTCTCCTCGTACAAAATTTGTATAATCTTTTACATAAGTTGGAAGTATAAACTTCTTATCTAATCTCTCTAAACTCATATAACCCCTTTTTAAATATTTTTTTTAATATCTTCATGAAGTGAAGGAAATTTTAATTTAGCTCCACCAACTAAATGAAAGTGTAGATGTTTTATCTCTTGTCCACTATCTTCTCCATTATTTGTAATAAGTCTATAACCACTCTTATCTAGTCCTAAAACTCTTGCAACCTCTTGTATAAAAGGTGTCATTTTTGCCATAATTTCAGAAGTTACATCTTGAAAACACTCTACATGTTCTTTTGGAATAATTAGAATATGAATTGGTGCTATTGGATATAAATCATGAAAAGCCATAAAATTATCGTCTTCTAAAACTATATTACTTGGAAGTTCTCTATTTACTATTTTACAAAAAATACACATGGTTTATCCTTAGGTAAAAATTATTAAAAGATTATATCACATTCCAACGCACTCTTTAGTATATTTTAGCTAAAATCTCACAATATATAAGATAATTGAATAGAGGTTATTTTGAAAAAGTTAGAAGAGAAAATATCTCAGGCTATATCGCTTGAGGAGTTGGAAAAAATTCGTATTGAAGTATTTGGTAAAAAAGGAATTTTAGCATCTAAGTTTGCTATGTTAAAAGATGTTCCACCATCAGAAAAGAGAGCCTTTGCACAAGGTCTTAATAATAAAAAATCTCATTTGCAAAGAGTATATGATGAGGTATATAATAGATTAAAATCTGAAGAGATAGAGAAACTGTTAAAATCTGAGGCTATTGATGTATCTTTATATAGTAATTTGGAGACTAAAGGTGCATTACACCCTGTAATAGAGACTATGGACAGGATTATTGACTATTTTATAGCATTAAATTTTTCTGTTGAAGATGGTCCTAAGATTGAAGATGATTTTCATAATTTTGAGGCACTAAATCTACCTAAAAATCACCCTGCTAGAGATATGCAAGATACATTTTTCTGCAGAGATGGAGGAGTCCTTAGAACACACACCTCACCTGTACAGATTAGAACTATGTTAGCTCAAAAGCCTCCTATTAGAATGATAGCTCCTGGTGCTGTATTTAGAAAAGATTATGACTTAACACATACACCTATGTTTCATCAAGTTGAAGGGTTAGTTGTTCAAAAAAAAGGAGAGGTTAATTTTGCAAATCTTAAATCTATATTATCTGATTTTTTACACTATATGTTTGGAGATGTAGAGGTTAGATTTAGACCAAGCTTTTTTCCTTTTACAGAGCCATCTGCTGAAGTTGATATATCTTGTATATTTTGTAAAGGTAATGGATGTAGAGTCTGTTCACATACAGGTTGGTTAGAGGTTTTAGGTTGTGGAATTGTTGACCCTAATGTATTTGATGCAGTTAACTATAAAGATGTGAGTGGTTATGCTTTTGGATTAGGAGTTGAGAGATTTGCAATGCTTTTACATAAAATTCCTGATTTAAGAATGTTATTTGAGGGAGATATAAGACTATTGGAGCAATTTAGATGATAGTTACTAGAACTTGGTTAAATAATTTTATAGATATTAGTAAAGTTAGTGATGAGAAACTCTATGAGACATTTAATAGTATTGGATTAGAAGTTGATAATATAAAAAAATATACTATTCCAAAAGGTGTGGTTATTGGAGAGGTTATCTCATGTCAAAAGCATCCGAATGCTGATAAACTTACTTTATGTAAAATTAATATTGGAAATAGTATTGAGCAGATAGTATGTGGAGCTTCAAATATAGTAGATGCCAGATATGTAGCAGTAGCTACAATTGGAACTAAACTCTCTAAAGATTTTGAGATAAAACCTACTAAATTAAGAGGTATTGAGAGTAATGGTATGGTATGTTCTGCTACTGAATTAGGACTACCTAATATAAATAATGGGATAATGATATTAGATGATAGTATTGGCAAGATTATCGTAGGTAAGGAGCTTAATGAGTATCCTAAAGTTGTTGATACAGTCATAGAGTTAGACTTAACTGCAAATAGAGGAGACTGTCTAAGTATTCATGGTGTAGCAAGAGATTTGAGTGCATCTTTAAATATTCCTCTTAATAAGTTAGAGTATGAGAGTAATAATAGCCATACTATTAAGATAGGATTAGCAAGAGTAGCAGAACTTAAGACTATAGGAACAGTTCAAGGTTCACTAAGATATACTATAGCCAATATAGATACTCTTCATACCTCTTTAATAGTTGCTTTAAGATTAGCTTTTATAGATAAATTAGAAGATGATAATCTATCTAATCTAATAAACTATACTATTCATACAACAGGTGTAATTCTTCGTGCTTATGATGCAAGTAATATGTTAAAATATAGTGATGATAAGATTACAATACTACTATCTACTGTAAATGATATTACATATATAAAGATAAATGGAGAGGAATTTTCTAAGTTAGGTATATCTCAAGATAGTAGGTTTAAGGCAAATGATAATTCAAGTAGAGTTATATTTGAGGCTAGTTATATTAATCCTAGCACTCTAATAGAAATAGTTTCATCTAAAAATTTAAAAACTGATGATTTATACTATAACGCATCAAGGGGGAGTGAACCCAATATTTTATTAGGCATACAATATTTAACATATCTATTTGAGAGTTATAATGATTGTGATTTTTTTGATGGCTGTTTGAGTGCTGAAGAGGATTTTGAACCGTTAATTGTTACTGTAAATACTAAAGAAGTATCAGAACTAATAGGAAAAGATATTGGAAAGGCAAATATTTTAAATATCTTAACCTCTCTTGGTTTTAAAGTTCATAGTTCATCAGAGGATGCTTTTGGAGTTATTGTTCCTCAATTTAGACATGATATAAAAAATATTTATGATATTACTGAAGAGATAGTTAGAATTTTAGGGATTAATAATATAGAAGCAAAACCTATGAAGTTTATAGAGAAGCCTAGAATTAATAGTATATATGATATATATTATGCAAAGAAAAAGTTAAGACAGAGAGCTATAGCATCATCATTCTATGAATCTATATCTTATGCCTTTACAGATAAATCTCTACTAAAAAAATATAATTTTCCTATAGTAAAAGAGGAATTAGATATTATAAACCCTATTACAGAAGATTTAAATACACTTAGAACTACAATTTTAATAAATCTGTTAAATGCAGTGAAGAGGAATGTAAGTTACTCTAAGAAATCTATTGCACTATTTGAAATAGGAACTATTTTTAATGAAAATAGAGAAGAGAGGGAAGTAATATCTTTAATCTTTTCTGGTAGAGCTGAAAAAGAGAGTGTAATTAATAGTGGAAAACCTAAAAATATAGATTTTGAAATTTTTATTAAAAAATTATCATCTATTATAGGTGATTTTGAATTAAGAGCAGGTATAGAGCAGAATGATTTAGTTCACCCATATCAATTAGCTGATATTATTGTTAATGGTGAAGTTTGTGGATTTGTATCTAAACTTCATCCCACTGTAGCAGATGAATTTGATTTAAGTGATACATTTATTGCAGAGATTTCATTAAATTCTCTTTTTCCAAAACATATTAATGCTTCTAGTATCTCTAAATTTCAAGGTGTATATAAAGATTTAAGTTTAGTTATAGATAAAAATCTTCCATATAATCAAGTATCAACAGCAATTTCTCATTTAAAACTACCTCTATTAAAAAAATATTATCCTATAGATATATATGAAGATGAGAGTTTAAAAGGGTATAAGAGTTTAACAATTAGACTATTTATTCAATCGCAGGATGGGACGCTAGAAGATAAAGATATAGAAGAGAGTGTAGATAAAATATTAGATACTTTAAAAGAGCAATATGGTGCAACATTAAGATGAGAGTAGTTAAAGTATTTAAATCCTATAAACCATTTAATTTAGAGTGTGACTCTATTGCACCTGATAAATCTATATCTCATAGATGTGCAATATTTTCTCTATTTAGTGATAAAACTTCTATTATAAACAATTTTTTACTTGGTGAAGATACTTTAGCTTCTTTATCTATAGTAGAGCAGTTGGGAGCTAAGGTTAATAGAGATAAATCTCATATAGAGATTACTCCCCCTAAAGAGTTAATTGAACCTGATGATATTTTAGATTGTGGAAATGCAGGTACAGGAATGCGTCTATATTCAGGATTTTTAGCTGGATTTGAAGGGTTATTTATATTAACTGGAGATAAATACTTAAGAGAGAGACCCATGGGAAGAGTTATAAATCCTCTCAGAGATATTGGAGCTAGAATAGATGGAAGACTAAATGGTTCATTAGCTCCAATTGTTATTAGAGGTGGTAAACTAAAACCATTTAGATATAAATCTTCAATAGCTTCAGCACAAGTTAAATCGGCTCTTATTTTAGCAGGACTTAAAGCATGTAGTAAAAGTTATTATAGAGAAGATAAATTATCAAGAGACCATACAGAGAGAATGTTAAATGGAATGGGAGCTAATATTACTCTTTTAAATAATGGCTGGTTAGAGATAAAGCCATTAAAAAAGCCATTAAAACCACTTAATATAAAAGTTCCAGCAGACCCATCTAGTGGATTTTTCTTTGCAGTTGCCTCTGCAATTATACCAAATAGTTCTATTGTATTAAAGGATGTAACTTTAAATGCAACTAGAATAGAGGCCTATAAAGTATTAAAAGGGATGGGTGCAGATATTGAGTTTATTGAAAAAGAGAATATATATGAGCCTATTGGAGATATCTCTATTAAGTATAATGGAGAATTAAAAGCCATAACAGTTAGTAAAAATATTGCATGGCTTATAGATGAACTCCCAGCGTTGGCTATTGCAATGGCAGTAGCTAAAGGGAAGAGTGTCGTTAAAAATGCAAAAGAGTTAAGAGTAAAAGAGAGTGATAGAATATCTAGTATTTTAGATGGATTAAATAGATGTGGTATTAATACTAGTGAGAGAGATGATGGATATGATATTATAGGAGGAGAATTAAAGAGTGCTAGGGTTAATAGTTATGGTGACCATAGAGTAGCTATGAGTTTTGCAATAGCAGGGATTTTGTCATCTATGGAGATAGAAGATGTAGCATGTATAGATACATCTTTTCCAAACTTTTTTGAGATACTGTCAGAGATTACCAAAATTCAATAGAGTCTCTTAAATAAGCTAGGAAAGAGAATTGAAGTTGTTAATAATGTTGATACAGATGAAAAAGATATAATCCAAGATTTTATCTCAATTATAACAAGTTATACAGCTCGAATTTATGGAAAAAGACGA
>JALWDJ010000036.1 GCA_027014605.1 Campylobacteraceae bacterium | reverse complement strand
TAACTACTTTACTCTGTACCTTAAACTCTATCTTTTTCTTGATTAAATCTATTTTGTTTCTATAAGTTGTCCATACTTCTACAATTGCATACTCAATATCTTTTTGGGTCAAATATGGATTAGAGATTGTTGGAGCTAACTCTTTTATTAAATCAACTTTTGAATGCTCTTTGTACTTATTTATATTGTTGAAAATGATTTCTGAAATGTGGTTTTTTACTAATCTTATCTGAAAAGCCTTATCAAATATCTCTTGCTCTTTCTTTTTATTTAACTTATCAGGATAGAAAAATTTAGTTATGACCTCTCTTATCTTTTTAAATATCATCTTCTTTACTTTTTAACTATTTGATTAATTTTATTTTAATTTTTTTCAATTCATATAATTTAACCTATTAATTTTAATAAATTCCAGCTTATATTCTTTGTATCAAGTATAAAATATTGCGATAAATTTCTAAATTTCGTGTTAATATTGATATTTTTATCATAAAAAAAACATATTTTTATTATAATATGTGAAATTATATAGTTTTTTTATTATATATAGATTAAATTATGCATATATCAGCAATTTTATTTCTTAAATATTATTGTTTTTTGCTACTATTAAGATAAATATTTTAGACTCTTTGAAATCCACCCTCATCTAACTTTGAGCCATATAGAGAGATGAGATAGTTAGCTTTTAGAGTAGCATTGATAAAATCTGAACTAATACGAAAAGCATGTTGATATGTTCGTTCTTTAGTAGATATTAACTCTTTAGATAATCTATTATCATAGTTATTTATATCTCTTAATACTATAATCAGCAATACCTTTAAAGAGCTATGAACCATTTAAATAGTTTAGAGCTGTTGCAAACATATTAACTCTATCATGGGCTATCTTTCCATTTTTTAAACCACTATCATTATGGAGATTTGACGCATAAAAATTAATATCCCAATCTGAAAACTCTCCTCCAATACTAAGAGCAGGAGTGAGTTATATCTGAGTAACTCTCTAACATCTCTTTGAGTTGACTAAATCTAAAAACCTATCTTTAAAATTTTGCTTTGCTTTACTATCTGGTTTTATATATTCATGTCTTTTAAATAGCTCATCTATAGTCATATCTATTGTAATATGTTTTCCCATAAAAACATAGTTAAATCTACCATCTTTTAGATATTCAACATCTATTA
The DNA here is from genome assembly GCA_027014605.1 of Campylobacteraceae bacterium. Lineage (GTDB taxonomy): Bacteria > Campylobacterota > Campylobacteria > Campylobacterales > Sulfurovaceae > UBA1140. The sequence continues at coordinate 29 of JALWDJ010000036.1, read as the reverse complement.
AATTATTCAATATAATATTATCTACTTTT
>JALWDJ010000035.1 GCA_027014605.1 Campylobacteraceae bacterium | reverse complement strand
TATTAATTTACTCTGTAGCACCTTTTAAAATTTTTGTCATACGAGTTTGAGCATCTTTTAAAACTTTAATATCTTTTTTATCGCTAAGTGCCATTGAGCTTATCCAGTTATATACAGATGGGAAACCAATATTCATCATATTTTCATCTTTTTTCTTCTCTAAATATAGAGAACATGGAGCAAATGCACCAGCTTCAGGGTGATTTTTAGCAATAGTATATATTACAGGTAATTTACATATCGAATATACTTCATAGAAGTCATAACCAGTATAGTTAGCATCATCAAAATCATCACCTAGATTATTATGTCCTGCAATAATAAATCCATTAGTTGCTATATCCCCCTCAAATGCCATTTTAAAATCTTCCAACTCATCTTCCCACTCATCTTTATCCATCTCCATAGAGAAGTTTGTGACAAGTTTACCTTCAGGTTTTTTTAGAGTATATGGTAGTTTATCAAATTTTCCTTTTGGCATCGCTTCTTTTAGAGTATTTATTATTAATTTCTTTAGATTTACTAAAGTTGTATCATTAGATTTAATATTTATAATTTTTCCCATAGCTTTAGCTGATAACATTGAGACAGATATATTATTAGAACCCTTTTTACTATATATACTCATACTCATAGGTGCAAATAGACCTACATTTGGATACTTTTTAGCTAACTCCAGCACAACATCTTTTTTATAGAATGTAAAGAGATTATATGTTTGAAAATCAGACTCTTTAAACTGTTTAATAAATGGTCCATTCATATTTCTATTTGCAGATATAAAAAATCCAGCTTTTTTAAATGCCTCTTCTATCGTTTTTGGCGTAATCTTTCCATCTCTATTTTCAGATGTAAATACCTGTATATCTGTTGTTGGAATAGATAGCTCTTTAGCTATACTAACTGAAGCTAGTAAACAGACTACTAGCAGACTCTTAATTAATTTTTTCATATTTATCCTTTAAATTTTTTTTACGGACGGATATATATATACCCTCTAAGTTGTCTCTCTATAAGTTCAACAATTCCTGCTGTAACCACCTCTACACCATCAATTAACTCATCTTTTTTAATCTTAAGAGTTTTCATTGTGTTTCCACAAGCTATAAACTCAACATCATAAGTCATAAGTGACTTGACTCGTTTTTTTATACGAAGATTTCCTCTTTTTAAGAGTGTTTTAATTCCTTGTGAATATGCAACAATAACCACCTCTGTATTATCAACACCATAAAATTTAATCACATTATTAGCAGAACCCAATATATGATTTATCTCTCTTCTATCCCATCTTGTAATAGGAAATACAAATTTTCTAGGGTGTTCTAAAGATGGTTTTGGACTAGCAAACTCTGTCTCACTAGTTAAAGTAGTGACAAATAGAGTTAAGATAATTAAAAAAAATCTCATTTTTTTATCTCCCTTTTTAATTTAGATTTTTTTTTAACATATCTTAAGAGAGATATAAAATCATCTCTCTTCCATGCACCACGAATTAGAGAAAACATTACACCACTATCTTTAACAAATGCAAAAGTTGGAGTCATACCCTTTTTTAGTCCTAATGGTAACTCATCTCTATTGACATCTAATTTTACTAATATAAAATCTCTATCTAATATTTTAGATACATTCTTATCTGTAAATACCTCATCTTCCATCTTCTTACAAAAGTGACAATCCTCTTTTTCTAACACTATTATTATAATCTTATGCTCATCTTTTGCTTCTATTAGAGCATTTTTATACTCAATATTAGCACTAAAAAGAGAAGTTATATATAGTATTGCTACTATTAATATTTTTTTCATTTATATTCCTTATTAAACTCTATTCATAACCTATATTAATAATATCATATCAATAGAATTTAATTTAAAAAAGTAGTCTCTCTGTAGATAAGATTAACTTATCTACATAGTTTATTAGAATTTAAATTGATATTGAGCTAAGATAGCATCATCTTTATACCCTTTTAATCCATTCCACTCTTTTTTATCTCCAGAGGCTACTACATAATTTACCTGAACTTTATGACGATTTCTCTTTTTCTTACTCATTCTATCCATTTTACTATTAGCAGGTTCTAAATAGAAATTAAATCCAATATAGGTATTTCCTAAATCTGTATCTATACCACCTTTAGAAGCACTACCTTGTATATGTTTTGTAGCAAACTCAACGGTATCTGTAACATAATATGTTCCTGTTAAACTCACAGCAGACTCATCCCAACCATCAACACCTTTAATATTTTTACTATCAAAATATTCAGCTTTAATATTTCCTCTTCCTAAGTGTGAGTCTATACCAACATTAAATACTTCATAATCTTCAGTGTCATTTGTAATCTTATCTGTTACTCCTGCAATTCCACCAGCATTATTAGATACACCATAAGATGCCTCTCCATGGAATTTCTCTGTCCAATCAAACATTAATCTTAGGGCATAAGAGTTTGCATCTCCTGCATGTGCATTTGTTACAGCTCCACTTCTACCTGCTTGATTTCCTAACATAATGTCATATCCAAAACCTTTATATGGTCTCTCATGTCCCATCTCAAGACCACTAACTTTTGCATTATTTCCAAAACCTATATCACGACCAGAAATCATAAGCCCCATATTTCTCTCAAATGCTAAAGCCTTATCAAAACCTCTCTCAACAACATCTAAATTCCACCCTGGCATTGTAAAACTCATACCAATTGGCATCTTTAATATACCAAGTTTAACAGCTAAAGCATTGTTTAATTTATAACTTGCAAAGGCATCTTTAATCATATCAGGAACTCCAACGCCTGATTTATCATTATGAGCTTTATTAAAATCTACAAATACTTTACCTTTTACTTTTCCTGCACTATATTTCCACCCTAAACGAACTCTTTGAGCTCCAAACTTTACATCAGCATTTTGATTATCTTTAATAACTCCATCACCACCTCTAGCTTCAAGTTGAGTAAATCCGAAAATCTGTAATTTAGTCTTATTTTCCCCTACTTTATCTTTGATATCAAATGCCATAAGTCTACTACTAAATGCCACTACTGTAACTAATGATAATACTGCTCTTTTTTTCACAAAATCTCCTTTGATATATTTACTCTTTTTATTATATTTATTCTTATAAGCTTGATGAAATCTAAAGATAATTAATCTAACACTTAGCACCTCTCTCTGGGCAACCACACTTAAAATCTAAAATTTTTACATTTGATTTGAGTGGAATGTCAATAATTTTTTTCTTACGAATATAGTCGCTAACAACCTCATAAACAGCTCTGATCTTATCTTTTTCTAAAGATGTACCTGCATTTTGCAGATTTCCACCCCATGAAGAGACCTTATATGTTTTCTTTAAGTCTATTGGTTTTCCACCAATCTTAAAATCACTTATTCTCTTACCAGCTTTTGCATCAATTTTAATGCTATAACTAGCTCCTGTTAAACGACTCATATCTCCACCCTGTTGATATAGTGGATTTGAGTTAAAGACATTATCTGCGATATCCTCCATCAAGCTATATATTTTATCTCCTTTAAGCTTAAATGTATATACCTCTGGATATGTGATAGCTGTCATCTCATAAACATTATCTTTTGTAATCTTATCATTTGGTAGTAGAGTTGTACCCCATCTATAACCCGGAGTAAATACAATATCACTACCCATCTCCTCCTTAATAGCCTCTCCAATTAGTGCATCAAAGGTTGAGTAGAATGTATCTCTTTTATATAAAAGATTTTTAGTTGTTCCTAAAACCTCATTTAACTCTTTATTGTAAGGTTTATACCACTTCTCTATTAACTTATCTCCCTCTTTATCAGCAGGGATAAGATTAGATGCTACAGGCATAAGTTTAAAGCTATAATCTTTTACTTTA
>JALWDJ010000034.1 GCA_027014605.1 Campylobacteraceae bacterium | reverse complement strand
ATAAGCGTAGTTGGAACAGGTTATGTTGGACTAGTAAGTGGTACATGTTTTGCAGAGATGGGAAATGATGTAATTTGTGTTGATATAGATAAAAAGAAGATAGATGCTCTAAAAGAGGGGATAGTTCCTATATATGAACCAAGATTAGATAAAATGGTACTAGAGAATTATAAGAGAGAGACACTTAAATTTACTACCAATCTAAAAGAGGCACTAGATAACTCAAATATCTGTTTTATTGCAGTTGGAACTCCTATGGGAGAAGATGGGAGTGCTGATTTACAATATGTCTTAGCTGTTGCCAAATCTATTGGAGAGCTTATGAGTCACCATATGTTTATTATAGACAAAAGTACTGTACCTGTTGGAACTGCCGATTTAGTAGAAGAGACAATTCAAAAAGAGTTAGACAAAAGAGGTAGCAAATTAACCTTTGATGTAATATCCAATCCAGAGTTTCTAAAAGAGGGTGATGCTATTAATGATTTTATGAAGCCTGATAGAGTTGTAGTTGGAGCTAAAAACCAAAAAGCAATTGATACTATGAGAGAGCTATATGCACCATTTACAAGAAGCCATGATAGATTTATCTCAATGGATGTAAAATCGGCAGAGATGACAAAATATACAGCAAATGCAATGTTAGCTACTAAAATATCATTTATGAATGAGATAGCAAATATCTGTGAGAGAGTTGGTGCTGATGTAAATCTAGTTCGACATGGAATAGGAAGTGATAGTAGAATTGGATACTCATTTATCTACCCGGGGTGTGGATATGGTGGCTCATGTTTTCCTAAAGATGTTCAAGCCTTAGCAAAAATGGCAAAAGATTATGGATATAATCCTAAACTTCTTGATGCAGTTGAAGAGGTAAATTATGCTCAAAAGAGAGTAATTGCAAATAAAGTTATTGATAGATTTGGTGAAGATTTAAAGGGTAAAATATTTGCTATTTGGGGACTTGCATTTAAGCCAGAAACTGATGATATGAGAGAGGCTAGTTCTATTGTTGTTATTAATGAACTAACTAAGAGAGGAGCTAAGATTAAAGCTTATGACCCAAAAGCAATAGAAGAGGCAAAAGAGTTTTATCTAAAAGATAATAACAATATTGAATATTTCAATAGTAAATATACAGTATTAACAAACTCAGACGCACTAATTCTATTAACAGAATGGAAAGAGTTTAGAAGTCCAGATTTTGAAGAGATTAAAAAAAGATTAAAAAATCCTATTATATTTGATGGTAGAAATCAATATAATAAGCATAGTTTAGATAATATTGGATTTGAATATTACCAAATAGGAGTAGAATAGTTATGAGTAGTTGTGAGCTTTGTGAAAGCAGTGAAGAGTTAAGAGAGTATAAGGTAGAGCCGAAAGAGGAGTTTATTACAATCTGTAGTAGATGTGCATCTTCAATAGATGAGCCATCTAAAGATAAAAACCATTGGCACTGCTTAAATGATACTATGTGGTCACAAGAGCCTAAAGTTCAAGTTATGGCATATAGGATTTTAACAAAATTAGGTTCTCAAGATATGGTTGACATGATGTATTTAGAGCCTGAAGTTTTAGAGTGGGCAAAAAATGGATTGGAAAAAGAGGAGGTAGAGCCAACAAGAGATAGCAATGGAACTATATTAAATGAGGGTGATAGTGTAACTATTATTAAAGATTTAGTCGTAAAGGGTGCTGGATTTACTGCAAAACAGGGAACGACTGTAAAAAATATACATATAGCAGACTCTAAATCTATTGAGGGTAGAGTTAACGGTACTAGAATTGTACTTTTGAGTAAATTTTTAAAGAAGTTATAAAATGAAGATACGAAAGTGTCTCTTTCCTGCTGCTGGATATGGAACAAGGTTTCTACCTGCTACAAAAGCCACGCCTAAAGAGATGTTACCAATTTTAACAAAACCTCTAATCCAACATGGAGTAGAGGAGGCTGTTGAAGCTGGAATATATACTATGGCAATAGTTACAGGTAGAGGAAAAAGAGCTATTGAAGACCATTTTGATATATCTTATGAGTTAGAGAGTCAAATCAAGGGTGGCTCTAAAGAGGAGCTTCTATCTGAAATTAGACTACTTATATCAAAATGCACATTCTCATATACAAGACAGATAGAGATGAGAGGATTAGGTCATGCCATATTGACAGGTGAGACTCTAATTGGAGATGAGCCTTTTGCTGTTGTCTTAGCTGATGATTTATGTACTAATGGAGATAGTGATGGAATACTAAAACAGATGATAGAAGTATTTAATAGATATCAATGTTCAGTAGTGGCAATAGAGGAAGTTCCAAAAGAGGAGACTTTTAAATATGGAATTATTGATGGCGATTTAGTATATGGTAGAGATGATGTATATAGAGTCCATAATATGATAGAAAAACCAAATCCTAAAGATGCTCCAACCAATATGGCAATTATTGGAAGATATATCTTAACCCCTGATATTTTTGATATTTTAAGAAATACCAAAGAGGGAAAAGGTGGAGAGATACAGATAACAGATGCCCTAATGGAACAGGCAAAACATGATAGAGTAATTGCATATAAGTTTAAAGGGAAAAGATTTGATTGTGGCTCTATTGATGGTTTTGTTGAGGCTACAAACTATTTTTATAATAACAGCTAATCTTTATAATATAATAAAACTAAGCGAAGCTAAAGAGACTCTTGACATTATGAAACTAGACGATAATATAGGTTATCATTATCATCAGACCCCTTATAGTTTATAATATTTATAGTAAGCTTGACCTAATGAAATAGCACCATCATTGATGCTCATACTCTTTGCATAATAGTACTCTATCTCCTCTTTTTTAAACCTAGCATCAAGCAGTTCCAAAAGAGTTTTGTTTTGAAATACTCCACCACACAATATCACTTCTAAATTCTCTTTTTTAGATATATCTATAATGATATTTACAAGAGTATTTATAAATTTGGTTATTATCTGTTTATCTTTAAAATCAAAGTTTATCTCTATAATATTATTGGTGATGTTGTATGCAAAGCTTGATTTGCAGTTTTTATTGTAGGCATTTTCACACAATAGTCCTGCTTCGCCCTCATAGGTTTGGATTTGACAAAGATTAGCAAAACTTGCAACCCCGTCAAATAGTCGTCCAATAGAGGAGGCTAGAGGAGCGTTAAGATTTAAGCTATAGGCTCTATGGAGTAGTTTTATCTCATTTTGAGTAAACTCTTTTAGAAGTTCAAAATCTAATTTTAATATCTCATCTAAAGAGTATCTATCAAATAGTATAGACAAGGCTACTCTTTTTGGCTCTTTTATAGCTTTTGTGCCTCCTAAAAGTTTTATCGGTTTAAAGCTATATTTTCGACTATCACCTATAAATATCTCTGCACCCCAAAGTGTTTTATCATCTCCATATCCTGTTCCATCAAAAGCAAATGAGAGATATTTCCCTTTTAAGTTATATTCAGCCATACAGGCATAAATATGAGCTATATGGTGTTGTACTTCAAAAGTAGCAATGCCTTGCTCTTTGGCATAAAGGGTACTCGCATAAGAGGGGTGTTTATCATGGACTATAATATCAGGTTTAAAATCATAAAATCTCTCAAAAGTTTTTATGGTTCTTTTAAAAAATTCATATGATTTGATATTATCTAAATCCCCAATATAAGGTGATACTATGATTTTGTTATCAAACAGTAAAGTTATGGAGTTTTTGGCATTTGCTCCAATACAAAGGACTTTTTGGGATATTTTTTTATCTAAGATTATCTCTTTTGGGGTATATCCTCTTGCTAATCTTAAGATTGAAATGTCTTCATTGACAATTTGCACCACACTATCATCAATAGCATTTATTATTTCTCTGTTGTAATCTAAGATAAAGTCTA